>CAYISL010000026.1:0-7154 GCA_964366075.1 uncultured Candidatus Saccharibacteria bacterium | reverse complement strand
TAAGTAATGGTGCAAGGTCGGCGGCCAAGTTCTGAATTACAACTTTTCGTTGGGTCATTATAGATGCACATTCCTGGCTGTAATTCAGTAATTGTATAGAGTTATTTTTTGCAGCGTTCAAGATTGCGAGGGTTTGTAGTTTGTAATCTGGGGTAGGTTGTGTGGTAGTTTTAGCTGATTTTATTTCGTTTGTAGTGATAGTACTACTTGTTGATTGTTCGTTTGTGCTTGTTGCTTGTTCATTCCGCACAATCACTTCTTCTTTTAATTTTTCCACTTGATGACTCTGGTATTGCTTAATTCCAATGTATCCTACTCCGCCGACCACAATTACGCCAAGAATAATGGCGATCAAAATTGGTATTTGAATAAATCCTTTTTGGTTTTTCATTTCTTCATTTTGGCGCGACATCAAACGTCGCGTTATTTTATTTACTATAGGCGTCAGACGCGACTACCTCGTAAACTCGTAAACCGAGTTTGACTCGGTGGACCTGAGGGGACTTGAACCCCTGATCTTCGGAATGCCATTCCGACGCTTTTCCTCTAAGCTACAGGCCCAATCTGCTAATTAACATCTTAATCAAAAAATTAATTAAAAACAAGAAAGCCGCCCTTATGGAGGACGGCTTTTTAGATTTTTCTCTCATTCTAATCCGCAAATCTTTTTAATCTCCTCGGCGAATAGTGGAGCCACAGAAACAACTTCAATTTTATCTATTCTTTTCTCCCAGGGAAGATAAATAGTGTCGCTCACCCAAACCTTCTCCAAGTCTTCTGCGCTTTTAATCACTTGGATAGCCCCGCCGGAAAGAACCGCATGGGTACAAACAATAGAAATCTTCTTGGCGCCTTTCTGTTTAAGAAGATGGACTGTTTCTTTTATTGTCCTAGCGGTATTTATCTCATCTTCCCTAATTAAAACATATCTACCGAGGCAATCGCCTTCCAACCCGATAGCTTTACTTTGATCATGATCGGGCCGGAGTTTGACACCTTCAATTAATGATACTCCGAGTCGCTCGGCAAAATCAGCCGCCATACCCTTTCTTCCGGAATCAGGAGTTGCCACTGCGCATTCCTTGATGTTCTCAATATTCCATTTTAGATGATCGATAAACAAAGGGTTTGTATTGAGTATCCTTACGGGAATATCAAAAAAATCACCTATTCCAGAATAATGGGGATCGCAAAGGATTACTTCGGTTGCTCCTGCGGTTTGGATAATTTTCGCCATTTGTTTAGCCATTATCGCTTCGCCGGGCTCAACCGCTCTTTCCTGACGGCGAAAGCCCATAAAGGGCAGAACAGCTACTATTTTTTGGGGATGATATTCTCTTGCCGCTCCTAATATCCCGATAAGGTCGAAGTAGTTTCTGGCAACCGGCTCAGAAGTGGTCTGAATAACAAAAACATCCTTGCTTTCTAAGTCCTGCGGGTTTTCTATTTTAAAATAAGGTTCAGCGTCGGCGAACTCCTGAATAACTAAGTCGCCTAATTTTAACCCCAAGAGCTCGCAGACTGTTTTAGCCAACTTATAGCTAGCCCGGCCGCTAAAGATTATCGGCTTCCAATCAGGCATAAATCCTCCTCTTTGTTATTTTAAGGTTCAGAAATTAAACTACTCTACTCAATTTAAAACCATTAAAAATCGCTGTCAAGAAATTTTTATAAAACAAAAAGCCCAGAAAATTTTCTGGGCCTAAAAAACAAAAATGAAGTCCCCCCTTTACTTCTCCCATATCTTAGCAAGCCATCCTCCTGTAAAAAGTATCACGACTCCGAGTGCCGACACTTTCAGGGTGTCAATCAGAGGATAGTTTATTCCTAACTCAATGGTGTGATAATCGTCATTGCCTACGGCGCCGACGATTATAAAAAAACCGATGAGCATTAAAATTCCGCCGATGGTCTTTTTCATTTCCTCCCTCTCTTTTTAAATTTTTAAGGTTCTTAAATAATAACAAAAAGTTAATAAAAAGTCAATAGCGGCGGGGGTGAGATTCGAACTCACGAGCACCTTTCAGCGCTACCGCATTTCGAGTGCGGCCCTTTCAACCACTCAGGCACCCCGCCTTTTTGTACCCTCGGCAGGAGTTGAACCTGCAGTCTTCTCCTTAGGACGGAGCTGCTCTATCCAGTTGAGCTACGAGGGCAATAAAATACCTCTATAAGTATAATGCTATAAAAATCTTAATTTGTCTATTTTATTTGCGATTTAATCTGATAATTGTTAAGATAATTTAGATATTATTATCCTGAAAAGAATTGGTAGGGTGGCCGAGCGGTTTAAGACGGCGCTCTTGAAAAGCGCTATATCCGAAAGGATATCGTGAGTTCGAATCTCACCCCTACCGCATTTATAAATTCAGTTGTAATCAGTTGCCCATACTGGTATAATTAGGATAATGAAAACCACACAACGAAAAGGAGATATTGCAGTTTCACAAGCAATCTCACGATTTACAAAAATGGGTTATGATGTCGCACTGCCACTCACCGAATCTGCTTCATACGATTTGATAGTTGATAGCAATGAAGGACTAAAGCGAGTACAAGTACGATATAGTAGTGTGAAGGAAGTTGCTTTACGGAGAATACATTCTAATTCAAAAGGGTATGTAGTAAAAAAGACAAAGCCCAACGCTTATGACTGGCTTTATGTCTATAAAAGTACGGGAGAAGAATATCTTATTAAAAAATGTTTAGTAAATCGTAATGCAGTTAGGCCTACCGCAGAATATCTCCTCGGATAGGTTTTTAAAAACTTTAACTCTTCTACCCTCCGCCAATTTCATTTCTTATTTAAATCTGTTAAAATAAATAAAAAATGTCTAAAGAAAAATCTCCTATTACAGAGGCTATTAAAAAAGTGATGCCCGCAGTGGTTTCAGTTGTCATTTCTAAACATTTAGATGATCTAGAAAAAGAATTGGCATCGGAATCTCTCCCATTTTTCCCTTTTGAGGAGCCATTAAAAATTCCCGAAGAGAATATCGATGCTCAGGGGATGGTCAGGATTGGCGGCGGCTCAGGTTTTATTGTTAGGGAGGACGGATTGATTCTGACTAACAAGCACGTTGTCTCAGCCACTGACGTTGAATATACAGTGGTGACTAATGACGGCGAAAAGTATAAAGCTGAGATACTGGCCCGGGATCCAATCAACGACGTCGCTATTTTAAAAATAAAAGCTAATAATTTGCCAACTATAGAATTGGGCGACTCTTCAGAATTAGAGCTTGGTCAAACCGTAATTGCTTTTGGAAACGCCTTAGGGTTATTTAAAAACACTGTCTCTTCAGGAATCATCTCTGGTCTCTCCCGTTATATCTCTGCCAAAGCTGATCCCGAGGCACCAATTCAAGAACTTCGCGGCTTAATCCAGACTGATGCAGCAATCAACCCCGGTAATTCGGGTGGACCTTTAGTAGATATTAATGGCCGGGCTATCGGTATTAATGCAGCTATTGTTTTCGGTGCTCAAAATATCGGCTTTGCTATTCCTATTGATGCGGCCAAGCGAGATCTTAATGATCTTAAAAAATATGGGCGGATTAGGCGGCCGCTCTTAGGATTAAGATATTTGATATTAAACGAAGGGCTGCAACGGAAATTGGGTCTACCAGTTTCTTATGGTGCTTTGGTTATAAAAGAAACTCTTCACGATCACGGCATTATCATTAACAGCCCAGCTCATAAAGCCGGGCTTAAAGAAGGAGATATTATTTTGGAATGCAATAATGAAAGAATAGATCATAAAAAAACTCTTCAGGATTTCTTGGAAAACCTTAATGTTGGAGACGAAATCTGCCTCAAAGTTTTGCGCCAAGGGAAAGAATTCACTGCCAAAGCCCATCTAACGGAGAGAAAATAAATTTTTTATTAATGCTAATTTTATGAATCTGCAGCCAATACTTAATCTGATGAAACGGGTCGGTCATAATCTCCTTCAGTGGCGGACCTTATCAGAATTTCAAAAATTCGAATATAAAAAAGGCAAAGAAATAGTTTCAAAATTAGATCATCGGGCGGAAATAATTATTCGATCTAAAATAGCACAACTCTTCCCAAATCATAAAATATGGGGGGAGGAATTAGGAAAAGCCCCCGGCAACCTTCGGAAAGAAAAATTTATAATTATTGATCCCATTGATGGCACAAAAAACTATCTTTCAAACAATCCCCTATTCGCGTCGCAGATTGCCTGCGTTGAAAACAATATAATTAAGTGGGGTGTTATAAATTTGCCGGCGCTTAATGAACTCTTTTGGGCGGAAAAAAATAAAGGGGTATTTCTTAATAAAAAACGCATCTCGCCATCAAAACAAACCTCGCTAGATCTTGCTCTCCAATGTTTTGGATTAGGGCACGACGCGAAAAATTTCCTTACTCTGCCGCGTCTTATAGAAAAACAATTGGCTGAACCTCGGCATTATGGATGCGCAGGTGTCCACTTCGCCTTTATTGCTTGCGGACGCACGGATATCTATATTGCTGCTGAGGCGGCATTTTACGATATGGCAGCCGGCATACTTTTAGCTCAAGAAGCGGGGCTTTCTTTATCAACGTTAGATGGCAGTCGTTTTCAAATCGGCGAAAAAAATACTAATCTCGTAGTGGCGAATAAAAAATTACTAAAAAAGTATAAGGAAGTTATAAAACGTTCTTCAATCAATCAGAATATATTACGGCGCTTCCTTTAGAATCAATCCGTACCGGGAAAGTTTGATATTTATGCAGTGCTTGGCGTACCGCAGTATGCCGCTCTGGCGGCGCAATAACTATTAGGAAGCCGCCACCGCCTGCGCCGCTTAATCGGCTTCCCCAAGCGCCTGCATTTTGAGCTTGCACGCGCATCCTCTCTATTTTTGGCGTAGTAATGCCAGCCGTGAGTGTCTGCTTGATCATCCATTCTTCGGAAAGAATTTTAGCGAACTGTCTCCAATTCCTTGATCGTAACGCTTGCACAGCCGGGAGTACTAATTCACCCATCTGCTGAAGACGCGGGAAATTTTCTTCAAATTTTCTATCCTGCTCCATTAATATTTTCGAGGCAGAGTGACTTTCACCTGTAAAGAATATAAGCATATGCCGCTCTAATTCTTTTGTTGTTTTTTTTGAAAGTCCGACCGGCGCCACACTTACGCTTCCATCTTTACGAAATGTATACGCATTAAACCCTCCAAAGGCAGCTACATATTGATCCTGCTTGCCAATCGGTGACTTCAGGATATCAATTTCAAGATGACAGGCAGTCTCTGCTATAGCACGCGGAGACAATTTCTGCCCTTGCCAAGATGTGAACGCCTGAGAAAGTCCCACCATAAGACTACTAGAAGAACCTAACCCTAATCCCCTCGCGGATACATCGGAAAGAACAACAATATTAATATCTCTTGCTATCTTAAAGTGTTTAAGCGCTGCTCGAATATAACTATGAGAAATATACTTTAGATTAAAAACCTCTTCAATTGTTTCATGCATCACCTTTATTCCTCTATCGAAACGGCGATGCAGAATAATGTAAATGTACTTATTAATTGTAGTATTGAGTATGTGGCCGGGAGATTTACGATAAAATGTATCAATATCAGTACTTCCCCCGAGAAATTCAAGACGTAAAGGAGTACGCACTATAATCATTTTTGTGTAATTCGCCGCCATTAGAAATAAAATAAGGAGACAGTTTGAGGCCTTAAAAATTTCTAAAAATTTCTTTTAAATCCTCTTGAGCTTGTTTATAACGCTCCACAGTTCCAATATCTCTAATATAATCTCTCCCCTGTAATGGATAGCCATAAATCGCTTCTTTTTTTATCACCTCAGGTAATAAATTGTGATCTATTTCACAATAGGTGCCTTTAGGTATGTATTTAAAAATTTCTCTATTAAAAATATAAAGCGCTTCCAGCGTACAATAGGAACTTGGCAAATCTTTATGGGGCTTACTTAAAATAGAAACTATCCTCATATTTTTATCTAAAATCCCTAAATCGGAGTCGTAAGGATGACTACAAAAATGACCGGGCAGAGCAATCAATATCACGCCGATACAGAAATCTTTTGTTTTAGTTTGGTGATATTCATAAAATTTTGAATAGTCAACCGATGTAAGCATATCCCCATAAACTACAAAAAAATCGTCTTTTATCTCGTTTTCAAAATTTTTAATGCCGCCAGCTGTTCCTAAAATTTCTGGTTCATATTTATAAATAATTTTTACTCCCCATTTAGAACCATCTCCGAAATACTCGGTAATCTTTTCCGGTAGGTGATGAAGATTGATTAAAAATTCTTCAACGCCGTGCTTTCTAAATTGTTCAAGATGATGTTCTAAAAGCGGCTTGCCGCCAATAGGCAGCATCACTTTAGGCAAAGAATCGGTAAGCGGCTTAAGACGGGTGCCCAATCCGGCAGAAAGGATAAGAGCTTGCATTTTAGATTAAAAGTTAAAACTGATGGCTAATTAAATCTTGAAAATATTTAGTGATGAGATGGACAATAATATTATGAACACTTTCAACAATGTCATATCTTCCCTTTTCGGTAGGAACTAAAATTTTAGCATCGCCAAATTTCAGAAGCTCTCCCCCATCAAAACCAACCAAGGCAACAATAGGAACATTGTAATTTTTGGCTACCTCGGCGGCTTTAATGATATTCTTCGAATTGCCTGAACTGCTAACTGCCACTAGGCAATCAGTCTCCTGGATATAATTTTTAAGCGGACCAGCAAAGATCATCTCATAACCCAGATCGTTAGCCCAAGCCGTCAGTTCAGCTCCGGTACTCGGTAAACAAATAGCCTGAAAACGCTTGATGGGCTTTCCTATTCTTTGGCCAAAGACGGTTTTATTAAGATCGTTAACTAAATGATTGGCAATAGCCAAAGAGCCACCATTGCCAATGGCATAAATTCTTCCGTCTCGCTCATAAGTGGCATGTAAAATCCTGAAAGCTTTCGCAATCTCAATTGGAGAAACCAATTTAAGAGAGTTTTTTACCTCTTCAAAAAAACTATTAATGTAGTTTTCCATATAGTTTTATTATCGGCTATCTCGATAAACAATATCTGCTCCGCATTCAACAAATCGAGCCGGTATTTCTCCAAAATCGTTTAATTTTTCTCTTTCGGCAAATTCCCGCATTGC
>CAYISL010000025.1:0-7489 GCA_964366075.1 uncultured Candidatus Saccharibacteria bacterium | reverse complement strand
TGAGTTAAATACTGAACTAAGTTAAGCTGATTAACTGAATTGAACTGATTAGTCTTTATGGCAGGGCTTCTAAGCCTAAACGTATTAGTTGGATTAACTTCTCTAAGACCCAAATAAATACATTGCCTATTACTTTGATAATGGCAAAGAAATTTAAACCTATCTTCTCGTCAAACCAATTATTAATTAATTCTATTACACTAGTGATCTTATTGATGGCTTGGCGAATGAAATCAGCTATCTCCTGGCCAGTTGAAGCTTTATTCTTAATATCAGAGAGATTTTCGGGTAAATCGAAACTGGCTCCGAATTTACTAACTTGCTTAATTGTATTAACGGCGTTGTGCACTACACCCTGAATCAGTGGTGGTATTACTGTCGTTGATTCTGAAGAAGGTTGTATTTGGGAATAAACCTTAGAAATAAAACCACTACCAGAGAAAATAACACCTGTCGCAAAATATAAAATACAACAGAATAAAATTATAAGGCAAGATAATTTCGATAAACTCACTTCTTTATTATAATATAAAAAGCTCTCAAGAGTAAACCTTGGGAGCTTTTTTTGGGGCCTTCTTCTCTTTTATAGTCCGTTACAGTCCTTTCTGGAGTAAAATCCAGCTGATGACGAAAAGTGAAGTGGTGATTATAATGTCTAGCGCCTTGTTAAGACCTTTTTTAACTTCCGTTCTTGTGAAAGTTAAAGAATCCGCAAGAGTATCAGTAGTTGAAGTAGTATCTGGTAGTATTTGTCTTGGTAGAGTATCTTCTGTTTGTGTTAAGGTGTCTTGATTTTCCTCTGGCGATGGTGACCGGATTTCTTGTTGCCCTAAGACTAAGCCATACCCTACGAGGAAAATTACCCAAACACAGACAGCAATGATTATAAAGCGTTTCATTTCTCCTCCTTTTTGGATTAAGAATCTATCTGATCTGCAAATTTAGTTGCTAAATAAAAGGATAATATTAAGTTAAATATTATCATAAGTAGCAGGAGGGCCACGAAGAAAGCCGCTAATCCCACTACTCCCTGCCATAGACTCACTGGGGAGATGGAATGAGGTAACCACTTTTCAATTAATCCTCCTATTAACCAAGATATTAACCAAGATACCAAAACTATCGCGGCTCCAATTAAAAACTTCTTAATCTTCTTAAACATTCGAACCTCCTCTCTAATTCCCTTTTTTCTTCCTTTATGATCTTAAATTCAATTGTCGAATAGCTATTTATATATTATAGTATTTTCATAAAGTTGTCAATCCCCGATTATCATAGCCATTTGTCAATGAATCATATGAGCTGTTATTATTCTAATACGGAAAGCTAATATGAGAAAACTTCTTAAAAAATTTACTCCTAAATTTATAATCAGCGCTTATCATTATTCCTTAGCTTCTTTTGGGGCTTTATATTACCACTTCCCTTCCCGGAAGATCAAAGTGATTGGAATTACCGGCACCAAAGGCAAGTCCAGCACTTTATTCTTAACTGCTAAAA
Source organism: uncultured Candidatus Saccharibacteria bacterium (assembly GCA_964366075.1). Taxonomy (GTDB): domain Bacteria; phylum Patescibacteriota; class Minisyncoccia; order UBA6257; family CAYISL01; genus CAYISL01. The sequence goes on along the minus strand of CAYISL010000025.1, from coordinate 5,989 downwards.
TTTTTGAAGCGGCCGGCCATAAAGTTAATTGGGTTTCTTCTTTGACAATCAAACAACGCGATCGGGAATTTCTTAATCCCTTTCATATGACAATGCCGGGGAGATTTTTTATTCAAAAAGCATTATCAAAAGCAGTCAAATTCGGCTGCGATTATTTTTTGATTGAAGTCACCTCTGAAGGCGTTAAACAGCACCGCCACCGTTTTATTGATTTTGATACTGCTGTTTTTACCAATTTAGCTCCTGAACACATTGAAGCTCACGGTAGCTTTGAAAATTATAAAAAAGCTAAAAGCCAGTTATTTAGGAACCTTGAAAAGAGCTTTGTCAAAACCCTTAAAGGAGAGAAAATTCCTAAAACTATTATTGCTAATGTTGATGACGAAAACTGTGCTTATTTTCTTAATTTTTGGGCGGATCAGAAAATTGGTTTTGGCTTAAATCCTTTAGCTAATTGCCTTAGGGCTTGTAATCTTGCCATAATCCCCTCCTCCGAAAGGCAATTATTTATTTCGCCCCTTTTAGGCAAATTCAATTTTTATAATAATTTAGCAGCTTACACTATCGCGATCTCTCAAAAAATAGATAAAGAACTCATAAAATCTGTTTTAGCTAAAATAAAATTAATCCCCGGCCGAATGGAAGAAATTAAAGAAGGCCAGAAATTCCAAGTCGTTGTTGATTTAGCTCACACCCCTGAATCTTTTGAGCAGGTATTTGAAACAGTGAATTTGATAAAAAGGCCAAGTAGTAAAATTATTGTGGTTTTTGGATCAGCTGGCGGTGGAAGGGACAGATGGAAAAGACCGGAATTAGGACGATTAGCAGCTCAATACGCAGATTTTATTGTGCTTACTAACGAGGATCCTTATAATGAAAATCCTAAAAATATTATTAACGAAATAACGACTGGAATTAAAAACTCTAAATTCCTTTCAGATAGGCTTTTAAAAATCGAGGACCGCCGCTTAGGTATTAGAAAGGGGTTAGAACTTGCTAAGATTAGTGATATAGTTCTGATTTTGGGTAAGGGTACGGAATCAACTTATATCGTAGGTGATACTAAATATCCTTGGGATGATCGCCGAGTAGTTAGCGAAGAATTAAAAAATATTCTTAAGGAGAGCCAGCGAAGTTCGACTTGACCCAATTAAGAATCACTTCAGTGTCTTTTTGATTGTCTTCAGAGCCTAAAATTACAATTGCTATCGGTCTTTCTTCTCCCTTTACTTCTAAATTAAACAGGAAAAGGCCGGTTTTTTTGGCAGCTGGCGTTGCTCCCACTTTACCGCCAAGAAAAGCTAAGTCATTATAAAAAAGATTAAGATTTTTTAGGTCCTTAAAAGTTATGGGGCCAAAATTATCAAAAATTTTACCTCGAGTAATATCAAGAATCCAGCGGCGATTATTAAACAAGTATTTAGCTAAATAAAATAAATCCTCAGCGTTAGAAACAGTGTTTTCATTATATCCGTAGGCATCAACAAAATTAGTAGCCCTCATCTCCAAAGATTGGGCTCTTTCGTTCATAAGTTTTATAAAGGAGTTTTTGTTCTGAGAAATAGCCAGGGCTTCAGCCGCGTCATTTGATGACGACATTAATAATGGATAAAAAAGTGCGAAATGGTTGAATCTTTTTCCAACCTTAATATCAGGGATCTCGCCAATGGGCGCAATCATCTCTGGCGTGATTTTTATAGAACTCGCCATTTCTTGTTTAAAGCTTAAAAGCGAATATTCACTAGCAATTAGCGCTGTCATCAATTTAGTAACCGAAGCAAGAGGCAAAACCAAATTTGGATTATTTTCCAAAAACACAAATCCATTTTTAAGATCAGCTGCCAAATAAGCCGTGGCAGAGATTTTTGGTGGCTTGGAGATATCTAAAGGAATAGTGTAGGTAAAATCATCATTTCTAAAATCATCCTTTAATACTAAAACCGGCAAACCAATCTCTGATAAACTAAAAAGCTCTTTGGCGTCATTAGTTGATAAGTTAATACAGCCGCTACTAAAAGACCTGGAAGTTAGGGTGCCGTCGGGATAATAAGGCCAGCCGTGAATAGAATAATTTCCCTGAAAAACCATATTCCAGGGCATATAGACGTGACCCAAGGAGGAAAAGTGGTTTTTTTGACGTAGTCTAATCTTAAAAAGACCAGCGGGTGTTTCTCCCCATTTTCCTTCTTCGCCTTTTACTAAAATGGGATACTCCTTAAAAACCTCGCCTTTTTGGTAAAGCTTGAGACGCATATCCGATAAATTGGCTTCAATAAAGTCTTTTTTCTCGGATATAAAGGTATCTTTTATCGTCCAGAGCAAGGATTTAACGGTCCGATTTTGGAGGGAATTAACACTAATATCAACACCCATCTCAGTCGGAGGTGTGACTACTTTAATGGCTGGCGGATTAATAGAAACTACAGTCTGATTTGCTTCATTGGTAAGTCTTATCACTAGACCACTCCCAATGCTTAAAAAAACTAATATCAATATTAAAATAATTTTAGAAAAATTGATCATGAGATTAGATTTTTAGCAATCTTATATAGAAAATAAAATTTTTTATTCAAAATATAATCCCAAGTTCCTACATAGTTAACTTCCTGCCCGCCAAAGCTTTTTTTAAAAGCTGTAAATCCAGCCCATCTAGAAGATCGCGAAGAGATCGAGGAATTAATGCCCCAAAAATCAAAATTTTGACATCCCTTCTTTTTCGCTTCTAAAATTGCTTCCCATAAAAGCAAGCTAGGAGCGTTAAACTTCCCATAACCCTTCAATGAAGCTGAATAAAGATAAGTAGCAGTTTTTCCTAAAAATACAATGATATTCGTCCCAATAATTGTTTTGTTGAGATCAGCTAAGAAAATTTCGGATTGAAAATTATCATTTGAACTTAAAACTTGCCAATAATAATCCTTAGGATAAATTTTGAAATGATGGAATTTGGCGGTTTCTTGCAAAAGTCGCCAAAATTCTTCAAAAGCACCTTTTTTTTCTGATAATCCTTCGGGTTTAATTATTTTAACATTTCGTCGTTGAGCTAATCTGATTGCATAGCGAGTTTCATACTCCATTGCTTTTAGAAGATCCTCTTTGGTTTTTGTTAAATCTAATATCAAAGTAGCTTTGGGCTGGACAGGTTGAACTTCTTGAAGACCTGATAATTTTAATTTATCAGGGAATATTTTATTATTTTTGGATATCGGTTCAATTCTTAAAAAGATCATTCCCTTATCAGCTATTTTTCTTACCTCATCCAAAAATAGCTTTGAAATGATCTCTGGTTTTTCGGTAATCGGTCCTCGAGGGGAATAAAAATAACTTTTACCGAAGGGAAGATGATGTTTAATTATCGAGGACAATAATAGAGGCTTTTGAGTGGTTTGATCTAGAATTGCTAGGCGCTTAACCTCTCGGCCTAACTTTTCTTGCAGACTCCCCCACTCCCAACTTTGCAAAAAAGAACCGTCTTGGGAATTGATAAATTGGTCCCAAGTTTTTTTATCTTGAATAAAACAAATATCGAAATCCATCGTTTATAAGTAACCTAATGGATTAAGGTCACCGCCAACCGGCATCAGGCCGCAATATCTCGAGGGTTCCATGGCAAAGGTGTTACCAGCAAAAACTGTGAAATGGAGATGGGGACCAGTTGCCCAACCAGTTTTGCCTACATACCCTATTAAGTCTCCTCGTTTTACACTATCGCCTTCTTTAACTGCTTGTAAAGAAAGATGGGCGTACAAAGTGGTCAGATTATTATTATGTTCAATGACAATAAATTTTCCATAAGCGCCGCGGTAGCAATAGCGATCTTGGTTGCCAACAGCCACTATTTTTCCCTCTTCGGCAGCGAAGACGGGCGTTCCCAAGGGAGTGGCTATATCAATGCCATTGTGCCATTTGCTTTTATAGGTATATTTTGCAAAAGCAGTCGCTCCGTATTCCTGTGAAATGATTCCATTAGTCGGCATTGCTAAAACCCCTGGCCTGAGCTGAGGCAAAAGATTAGGATCAATTTTAGTCCTTAATTCTTCTTCTATTTTTTCGATTTCGGCAGCGATTTCGGACTGTCTTTCCTCTAACTCACTGACCTGCTGTTGGTATATTTTTTCTTGATTTTTTGTTTGACTAAGAAGTTTTTGACGTTCGGTTTTTTGATCTTCAACTATGGCTTTCCGGTTTTTAAGGTTTTGGTTTTCTAATTCAATGCCTTGTTTCTTTTTCGAGGTCTCGTCCGATTTATTGTTTAAAGTATTCTTTGAGTCTTTTAAGTTATTAATCTCAATTATTAACTTACCATTAAGATCGGCTAAGCTTTGAGTTTCAAAAACACTTTCCGCCAAACTATTATTCTTTAGCAATATCATTAAGACATTTTCACCGTCTTTCTGCTGAAGCTGGCGAAGAATTTTAGCTGTTGCTTCTTTTTCAATGTTGATTTTGCCTTCGATATCAGCGATATCATAGCCTAAAGAATCAATCTCTAATTCTAATCTTTCAATGGTAATTTCGCTTGAGCGAATACTCAAGTTTAATTGGTTGATATTGGAATTAATGATATCAAGTTCTTTCTGAAGAGTTCGGCTTTGTCCTTGGGTGGATTCCAAAATTTTTTGAGAAGCCCTGATTTTCTCGTTAATTTCTGTTAACTCTTTATTTTTTTGGTCAATTGATTGCTTAAGTTCAGAGGGAGTAGCGCCAATGGCATAGAAATAAAAAATAAAAGAGCAAAAATAGAAAACACAAATCAAAAATGGGAAAATCATTTTAATGTCTCCAGCCCTATATTTTTTATCTTTTGTATTTATTTTTTTATCTTGAAAAAACAACATTGAATAATATTAACTCAATTTCTTAATAGCTATTTCTAATCGTCTTATTGTTTCCTCCTTTCCTAATACTTCGGCAATTTCAAAAGGACCGGGTGAAGCCTCGCTGCCTGAAAGAGCTACCCGGAAAGGCCAAAGAACCTCTCCCCTGCCTTCTTTCTGCAACAAAGGTGAAAACTGTTCTTCTAAAATTTCTTTTTTAAACCCAAGATCAAGAATACCGGAGAGAATATTTTCTGTCTCTTTTAAAATTGAGGCGGTTTTAGGAGGATCTTGGTCTTTCCAAGCCAAAAGATCTTTTTTGTAATCCGGTAGGGTGAAGAAAAAAGAAACTAAATCCGGGAACTCAGATAATTTTTTAAGCCTAACCTTCTCTACGGCAACAACCTTAGTAAGAAATTCTTGGTCTTTATGCCACCCTAATGGCTTAACAAAAGGTATGAGTTTTTCGGTAAGCTCTTTGTCTTCAAGCTGTCGAATATAGTAAGCATTAAGCCAATTTAACTTTTGAAGATTAAAAACAGCCCCAGCTTTTTGGACCCGATCCAAAGAAAACTCTTTAATTAATTCCTTTTTGGTTATTGATTCTCGGTCTTCAATTGGATGCCATCCTAAAAGTGCCAAAAAATTTATCATTGCCTCAGGTAAGTATCCTGCTTCTATATACTCACGGAGGGCGGTGACTAGGTGTCTTTTTGAAAGCTTACTGCGGTCAGGAGATAAAATCAAAGGTAAATGGGCATAATGAGGTTCTTCAAGTCCTAAAGCTCTGGTAAGTAAAATTTGTTTTGGGGTATTGGAGAGATGATCTTCGCCCCGGATGATATGACTAATAGCCATTAAAGCGTCGTCAATAGTGGCGGCAAAATTATAAAGAGGCGAACGAAGGCTTTTGGCGATAACAATGTCGCCTAAAAGAGCGGTATTAAAAGTTATTTTTCCTCTAATTAAATCATTAAAACTTATTTCTTCATCCGGAACTTTAAGTCTAATAACAAAGGGTAAATGTTGTTTTAATTTCTTTTTTACTTCTTGAGATGACAAACCCCGGCATTTGCCGTTGTATTGAGGAGCCAAGCCCTGGGTAAGTAAAGTTTGGCGTTCTGCTTCTAATTCTTCTTTTGTGCAGAAACAATAATAGGCTTTATTTTCTT
>CAYISL010000024.1:0-7610 GCA_964366075.1 uncultured Candidatus Saccharibacteria bacterium | reverse complement strand
AGGTATAATTGTCAGCTACTGCTTTAGAATCTACTTGAGAACCATTAGGCACTGCTTTGTCTCCGCTCCAAGCGTTGGAGGCGGTGCAGGAGTTAACATTAGTGGTTGTCCAACTAAGGGTGTAATTTTCATTGGTACCTACTATTACTTGGTCTTGACCGTTAACCTTAAGAACAACTGTGGGGGCTGGTGGTGTTTCTACTTTTACCACAACATAGTCCTCGGCCTGACTCCCACCAAAACCTTTACAATTAAGAACATAATTATAAGTTCCGGCTACAGCTTTTGATTTGCTTTCACTACCAGTAGGAATTGATTTTGATATAGGCGGCTCACCGAACCAAGTACCAAAACCACGACAGAAAGTCGCGTTAGTGGTTGTCCAACTAAGCGTATAACTTTCGCCTGTGTTCACCGTAGTCGAAGCATCCTTGCCGTTAACCCTAAGGTCAACTGTTGGAGGATCTCCCACGCCTACTACAACCGTATCTTGAGCTGAACCGTCAGTATTAGCACAAGTAAGAACATAGGTATAAGATCCTGGTGTAGCTTTTGAATCAGTTTGAGAGCCGTTAGGAATTGCCTTATTGCCACTCCAAGCATTAGAAGCAGTACAAGAACTAGCATTAGTGGTTGTCCAGGTAAGAGTGTAAACCTCATTCGGCCTTACAACAACTGGACCATCGTAGCCATTCACTTTAAGATCAACTGTTGGCAGGAGTTTAACAATTACCTTAACACTATCTTCAGCTTGACCTGTTGGATTAGTACAAGTGAGAGTATAGGTGTATGTACCTACCGTGGCTTTTGAGTCAACCTGAGAGCCGTTAGGCACGGCTTTATTTCCACTCCAGGCGCCAGAAGCAGTACAAGAGGTAGCATTAGTGGTTGTCCAACTTAGCGTATAGTTTTCGCCTGTGTTCACCGTAATTGGCCCATCTGTGCCATTAACTTTAAGATCAACTGTTGGAGGAGGTTTAACAATTACCCTAACGCTATCTGCAGCTTGGCCTATTGGATTAGTGCAGGTCAGAGTATAGGTATAGGTACCAGCTACAGCTTTTGAGTCAGTTTGAGAGCCGTTAGGAATTGCCTTATTGCCACTCCAAGCCTTAGAAGCAGTACAAGAACTAGCATTAGTGGTTGTCCAGGTAAGAGTGTAAACCTCGTTTGGCTTTACAGTAATTGGCCCGTCTGTGTCATTCACTCTAAGGTCAACTGTTGGAGGATCTACTACAATTACCTTAACGCTATCTTCAGCTTGACCACCATACCCAGTGCAAGTCAGAGTATAGGTATAGGTACCAGCTACAGCTTTTAAGTCAGTTTGAAATTCGTAAAGATAGAGTCTAGGTACGGCTTTATCCCCAGTCCAGGCGCCAGAAGCAGTACAAGAAGTAGCATTAGAAGTTGACCACCTGAGGCTATACTTTTCGTTTGTCTTCACAGTGATTGACGTGTCTATATATATAGGCGGCCCCCCTGCCCCTTCCAACCTACCAACCTTGAGATCAACTGTCGGTGGTCTTGCCGCAATATTTATATGCTCATAAGCTATTATTTCGACTAGGTACGATATTTCATGCCCTCGATATCCACCGGTAAACCGCATATAGGCTCTGGCTGCTCCGGTAAAACCCGGATTAGGGACATCAAAATTTATTTCAAATATCGATCCCCGCGGGTCGCCCCTACCCAAAGAAAAGCTAGTCAGATCATAGCGATGTTCTCCTCGATCATCGGTTAAATATAGAGCCATCTTACTCCATACATCCACATTATCACATACAGCTATCCATCCCCCACCGGCAAAAAGCATGGTTTGGTGATCACCAATATAGAACGTTTGATTATGTGTCGGACTTGAATAGAAAAGAATACCTCCGCCACTGTCTTTTTCTACTATCACATCCGCTTTAACAGTACTAACACCGATAAAAAATAATAAACTACTGATAAGGAGCAACAAAATCAAAGAAGCAGGAGGAGATTTTTTTATTAAGAATTTTTTCAGCACGGGAATCAAAATAATAATTACTAAAATAACTATCAGCCAGAAATAAGGAAACCCCTTAGTTGGTTTGGCTGGTTCAGCTGGTTTGCTAACTGTAACCTGCTGACTGGCTAAAACTTTCCCATCTTTTAATAAATCGGTTTTAATAACTGGCGATTGAACATCTTTGGTAATGTCAACTAAAACAGAAATTTCCTGGCCCTTGCCAGCTTCTAAATTTATATTTTGCTGGGCCTTGCCCACTGTCTCACCAGCTGAATTCAAAAGAGTGACTGCTAAAGTTCCTTCACCTAAGGCACTAGCATCAGCTGGCCCGGTAAAGAAGACAGTAATTTTTGCCTGTTCGCCGGCTTGATAAGAAGCTTTATCAGCAGTGGTTTGCCAAATATTAGCTCCTTGACCAGCAATAACCCACCGAAAAGCAATCACATTAGAAGCTAACTTGCCATTATCAAAGAGCTTAATAACCGCCAAATATACTTGAGGATTAGTAAATTTTGGCAACTCTAAATTAACAACTTTACTAGTATTAGCGCCAATCTCAATCTTCAGGTCCTCATAACTTTTGACCAAATTTGACTCGGGATTTCTCTCATAAATGACTACCTTTGGCACCAAAGACACAGGAGTACCGGAATAATTCCGAGCCTTAAATTGAATTTTGGGCGTTTCTTCTGAAGAATAAGTAGGCCCTACTTGGGGCGAAATTTGCTTCCCGTCTTTAATAAGATAAGCTTCGGACAAAAAAACAAAACTACTAACTCCTTTAATGACAATTGGTTTATCTTGCCACCCCAAACTCAACCCTTGTTCGTTAACCAGACCAATGCTTAAAAGATATTCTCCAGCTAAACCTTCAGGCAATTGAAGGCTGAAGTTTTTAATAATCGCTTGTTTGGGGCTAACCGTGAATGTTTCTGTGCCTAATTCCTCGTAATAATTGGCTGTCGGAACATTATTAACGATATTCCCTAAGACTTGGAATTTATACTTAACTCCAGGGACAATTGATTCTGCGGCGCTATAGATTTTGAAACTTCCGGAAACTGTTTCTCCTGATTGAAATTCGGTTTTGCTAAGGCTTAAATCCTGTACATAAACGCTGGGCATTACATAAGCCTGGCTAAAATGAGTAAAGAATATCAGACCAGTTAATAATAAAAGACCGCCTCCTATAAATAGATAAAGTTTTTTCATAATATTGAAATTAAACTATTTCGCTATCGACTTAGCTTTACTTGAATTTATTATACCCTATTAGCAATTGGCTTCCAATCACCTGTGGATAACTTTTCCCTTCAAATATTTACTATTTACGTCTTCGGATGCTCAATGTAATCTAACTATCTAATATAGCATTTCCCTTACGATCGTTAAGGAAATGCTATAGAAAGAAAACGGGTTATTCGCCTTTGATGACGGCAAGGGGTCTTAGTTTGGCGACTTTTTTTGACAATCCCGCTTGATGGACCACTTCTACCACTTCGTCAATATTCTTGTAAGCCTGCGGAGCCTCTTCGGCAATCCCCCGCAAAGACTGACATTTAACTAAAATTCCCTGGCTTTCTAAATTTTTGACGATTTCTTGCGGCCTTAGAGTTCTGATGGCTTGATGCCGCGACATCCGACGGCCAGCACCATGGCAAGTACTCCAAAATGCTGTCTCACCTTCTTTGGTTCCGCATAAAATATAAGAAGCAGTCCCCATTGACCCCGGGATTAAAACCGGCTGGCCAACCGAGCGGTATTTTTCTGGAATTTCCGGATGCCCTGGTGGAAAAGCCCGGGTTGCGCCTTTGCGATGAACTATGAGCGCGGACTTACGCTGACTTGGCGCGGATTCGTTCTGTGTTTCCAATTTGGCGATATTATGCGCGACGTCATAAAGCACTTTTAAATTTTCAACACCGAAAATATTCTTCCAACTCTGACGAATATAATAAGTAATCATCTGTCGGTTAGCCCAAGCAAAATTAGCACCGCAAGCCATTGCCTTAAAAAATCTTTGGCCCTCTTCTGAATTAAAAGGCGCACAAGCCAATTCTTTGTCCGGCAGCTGAATTTTGTATTTTGACATTATCTGAAGCATGAGCCGGATATAGTCGGTGGCGATTTGATGGCCCAAACCACGGCTGCCGGTATGAATCATTACAACAACTTGGTCTTTAAATAAACCAAAAATCTCTGCTGCTTCTTTATTAAAAATTTCTTCAACCTTCTGGACTTCCAAGAAGTGGTTTCCGCTCCCAAGAGTTCCTACTTGGTCCCGGCCACGCTCTTTGGCGGTTTTCGAAACTTCAGAAGCGTCGGCCCTTTCCAAGCGGCCGCCGGCTTCGCAGTTTTCTAAATCTTCTTTTTCGCCGTAGCCTTGATTAACCAATTCTCTGGCGCCGCCTTCTAAGATTTTGTCCAAATTATCAAGTCCTAATTTAAAACGATGGCCCTTGCCCAATCCCGAAGGAACGGTTCTTTGGATTTCAATTGCCAGATCGTCAAGGCGGGATTCAACTTCTTTTATTGATTTATCGGAATACAAAAGCCGGATGCCGCAATTCTGGTCATAGCCGACCGCTCCGGGCGAAATAATGCCGTCTTCGGCGCGGGTGGCAAACACTCCGCCAATCGGACTGCCGTAACCCTCGTGGCAATCGGGCATTACGATTGAGTATTTTTCAATACCCGGTAAAGCCGCTAAATTTACCAACTGCTCCAAACTTTTATCCCGAAAAACATCCTCCAATAACTTTTCATCCGCATAAATTCGCCCCGGGACCCGCATGTCACTCCGGAAACTCTTCGGGATCTCCCACAGATAATCATTTATTTTTATAAGATTATTCTTGTTTACCATAATTTTAATTTCTTTACCCTATAGTGAGCTTTGCTCTACTGCGGGGCCAAAGAAAGTCGTTAATTTTAATTAAGTCTTTTTTGGATTGTAGTAAATCTAAATGTCGAACACTAAATTAGTCTGCCAAACTTTGACTGTTGACTGTTGACTGTTGGTTGTTGATTTTAATTGAATATCTACATCTTGATAAGTGACCGCTTTAATATCCTCGTCAAAACTATCAATTGGATAAACCACAAGTTCAGCCTCAAGACACGAATCATGAAGCGTGAGATTTGAAACTTTATAAACGCATTTATTAATTTGGCTTTTTGCTAAAATCTCGCTTAAAAAATCCACCAAAAGAGCATTGACATCAATTGAACGAACCTCGATTTTCTCTCTTTTTAAATTTCTATAGCACTTATCGTGCGATCGCACAGTAAGTGCTATATTCTTTTTTTGGATAGTCGCTAAAGCTTCGGCGGCGTTTGTAAATAGTTCCTCTATTGTTTTGCCGTAAATTCTCAGGCGGAGTTCGGCTGGATGATCTAAAATTTCGAATTTCATTTTTTAGATAAAATTTTTAAAGTCGCTTTAGTTCGGGCCTCAACACCTTTAATCTCGTCAGGCAAAGCCTTAATTGCTTCCTTAATTTGAGACTTTGAATAGCCTAAAACCAATAAGGCGACTTCAACCTCCAAGTCTGATTCCATTCGGGAAATTGTTTCTTTCGTTTCTTTCTTTTTAATTTTGTCTTTTAATTCCAAGACAATTCTTTCGGCGGTCTTGCGACCAATGCCCGAAGCCTTAGTTAAAAGCTCGATTTTACCTTCTGAGATAGCTGCTTTTAAATCATCAATTGCTGCCATATTCATTATCCCTAAAGCTGATTTAGGTCCTATCCCGGCTACTGAATTAAGTAATTCAAAAAAATCAAGTTCTTCTTTGCTTAAAAAACCATAGAGTTCGGTAGTGTCTTCGCGAACATAAAGCTGAGTCCAAAATTTTACGAAACTCCCCTTTCTTGGTAATTTACTGGCGGTCTCTGAACTGATAAAAATCCGATACCCCACACCTCCGACATTGACAATGACAAACTTTTCTTCACATAATTCTAATTTCCCCTCAATTAAACTAATCATCCTCCTATTATAATAGCAGATAGCCTAAAAGCTTGAAATAGAAATTTTGACATTATTTCCTGTATTTGTTATCTTAACTTAAGATTAAATATTCCTAAATTTTGACTTTTGAATTTTGCATTTTGAATTTTTATTATGCCTATTACGAAATCAGCAAAAAAGGCTTTGCGCCAATCCCTAAAAAGAAGGGAGCAGAATTTAGCACGAATGCGGAAGTTAAAATCGGTAATTAAAGATTTTAAAAAATCTCTCCAAGAAAAAAATATTGAGGAGGCCCAAAAAAAATTAGCTTTAGTTTATAAAGCCTTAGATAAATCGGCCAAAATCAATCTTATTAAAAAAAATAAAGCCAGCCGCCTAAAATCTCGCTTAGCTCAGCGCTTAGCAACCAATAAAGAAGTCAAACAATCATCGTAATTTAATCGTCCACTCTTAACCGCGATATCAAAATCTCCTAATTTTTGATATAGATTTTTTAATTGCTCTAATTTAAATAGTCGAGCCCGATTTTTAATTTTCCTTATCACAAAAGGATGAAGTCTTAAACGTTCAAATTTCTGAGGCGATTCTTTAGCTAATAATAAATTTCTAACTTCGCTTATTAAGAAATTAAAGATTGCTCCGGCATCCTCCCCGTAAATTAAAGCCTTCTCTAGTCGCGACAGCGAAAAAGGTTTACTTTCTAAAGAAGCGCTAACTAGAGCTTCCACTAAAGCAAAAACATTCTCTTTGTTTTGGGCGGTTGTTAGTGACAAATCGGGGAAAAGCCGCATTTTTTCTATTTCATTATGAAGAGCCCAAGTGTCAGAACCAAAAGTTTTAATAAGATAATCAGTGATTTTGGGGTTAAGAGAAAGTCCGGCAACTTGGGCTTCTCTTCTTATAAAAAGGGCTAGTTGGCTCTCGCTGAGTAAGTCAAATTTCTGAATTTTTATTGACGGTTCTAAAAGAAATTTCCAAACTGCCTTAACCCCCTTTTCGTCTTTAATCCCAGGCTCAATAATCAGAAAGTTCAAATCCAGAGAGTCAATCGCCTCTTGGATCCGGGCTTTAAAATTAAGATCTAATAACGAAAGAGGTTCTACAATAGCTAATTTTTTATCTCCGAAAATAGAATAATTTTTAATAAAATCTAAAAAATCTTCTCTATCTTTTTCCTGGGTTAAATCAAAATGTCTTAAAGCAAGCCCAGAATATTTTTTAAGGAATTGGGCTTTAATTTCTCGGGCCTTAGCTCTTATTCGATAAGAATCCGGACCATAAAGAAAAATAACCATAATATAAATTTAAAATGTAAAAATCAAAATGCAAAATGACAGTGTAAAATTTAAAAATAAATTGAAATTGATTTTGACATTTTCAATTGTTATTTTGATTTTTGTCGCCGACGCTCCATAGCTTTGGCGACGGAGCGATATTTGATTTTTGAATTTTGAAGGGCTGCTTTAATGAATTCTTTGAATAGAGGATGGGGACTAAGGGGCCGCGATTTAAATTCCGGATGGAATTGCGTGCCGACAAAAAAAGGGTGGGTTGATTGGGGCAATTCCATAATTTCCATTAGATGCCGATCTGGCGAAAAACCAGAAAAAACTAATCCTTTCTTTTCTAAAATCTCAAT
>CAYISL010000023.1:0-7755 GCA_964366075.1 uncultured Candidatus Saccharibacteria bacterium | reverse complement strand
AATACAACAACCTCAAGATCTTTTTTGAATTCTTCTGGCGAAACTATTTTTTCGACACCGGTCGTTTTCTGCTCTCCTATTCTAAGGATGGCTTTAATTACCTGTCCCGCTTTAATTTTCCCATCTTCATCGAACCCATCAGCCCAGTAAGTAACTTGATAATCCACTTCAACCCGTTGGCCGTCACGACTGGTAACGGGCAAATTAGGAGGATCAAGAATAGTTTTCCGACAATCAACCATCCGAAATTTCTCCTCAAACCCCGGGAAAAAAACCCTTAGGCCTGGTTTTTTTCCTATTAGATTTCCTGTTATCACATTCCGAAGTATCAGAATATGCCTGGGGGGAACGTTAGCTATCCCAAATTTTATAACAAGAATCCCCGACAACCCTAGTAACCCAAAGAGAATAGCTGTTAATAGAAAACCTATTAATCTGCCTTCCATTTTTTCACCTCTTTCTTTTTAAATTGTTTAAGAACTTTCTATTTTTGAACTACCTAAATAATATCACAAAAAAATATATTTGTCAAATAGGGCAAGCAGTTATCCACATCACTGTTGTTAATAATCATTAATAAGTAGTATAATAATTAAAACCAATGCTGAAAATCTTAATTAGAATTATTAGTATTGCGAACGCCCAAGTAGATGTTGAGATAGGCACCGGCCTAGAGAACCCTCTAAAATACAACACCATTTCCGATCTTATTAATGGCATTCTTGGTTATTTGGTTATTATAGCCGCGCCGATTTGCGCTTTGTTTGTTCTAATTGGTGGGTTTCAGTTATTGACTGCTGCTGGAAATGTGGAAAAAGTAACCACAGGCAGGCGGACGATTATCTATGCCGCAGTCGGTTACGGCATTATTCTTATCTCTTACGGTCTGAGTGCAATTATTAAAGATATTTTAGGAGTCCAATGATTAATGTCGCCTTAGCTAATGCCACTGGCACCATCAATGTTATGGATGTTTTAAACAGGGTGGTCAACTGGACATTCACTTTCCTTTTGGCTTTTGCTGTTATTTCTATTCTCTATTCTGCTTTTCTTTTCTTGACAGCTGGCGGTGATCCTGAGAAAATTAATAAAGCCAAGAGTCAATTAATGTACTCAGTTGTGGCAATTGCCATAGCCTTGGTGGCTAAAGGAGTTGTCTTTATTGTCAAAGATATATTAGGGATACCAAACACACCTTAAAATAGTTCAAAAGGTCGCAAAAATACCAAAGGTCGCAAATTATATTAAGTTTTCAATGAAAAATCTCAAATTAATAAAATTTATTAGCTTATCCGCGTTTTTACTGCTTTTAACTTTTCCGCTTCTAGGATTAGCCCAACCATCTGAACCTCCAGCACCAATTACCAGCGTCCAAGGGATATACGACCTTATTATGAAAATAATGAGGTGGATATTCACACTTCTTTTGGTTGTAGCAGTTATCTTCATCTTTATTGCCGCCTTCTCGTATTTGACAGCTGGTGGTGATCCAGAGAAATTAGGAAAGGCGAAAAATCAACTGATTTATGCTATTGTAGCGATTGCTATTGCTTTAGTGGCAAGAGGAATCGAGTTTATCGTTAGGGACGTTCTGGGAGCATAAAGAGCGACTTTATCCCGTTATAATATTTAAGATTACAAGCTCAGATAAGAAGAAATTTCTAGTAAAATATAAATATAGTTATCATAAGAGAGCTCTCCGGCTTTTAGGTCAGAGAGTTCTCTTAGTTTTTAGTTGATTTTTGTGCCTTCAGCAGCTTATTCCTATTATCTTGTGCTCGTTATAGCGTGGGGGTAAAATTAATTTGATTAAAAAACAGCTTGCTCCCGTGGCGGAAATGGAATACGCGCAGCGCTTAGGACGCTGTCCCGAAAGGGGTAGAGGTTCAAATCCTCTCGGGAGCACGTATTTTGGTTATACTTTTTTTACGATTATTTCTTACTTCACCACAAGATGTAGATTATACAAGTGGTGAATTATCCAACTTGCCCCTTAGTCTAATATTTCTACGATCGTAGAAATATTAGACTACGTTGTTATCTAGTTGGGCAATATTGACATTCTCTTAAAAATATCCTAATATAATAATAGTTCACTAAAAACCGAAATATAAAGTTGAGATTTTAACCTAATAAAGAAAAGAGGGGATATAAAATGGACGAAGAGAAAAATGATGAGGGAACCCGCGTCAGGTTTACCTTAAAGATGTGGAGGGTTGTACTGAGTAATGGCAAAGAAATTCAAGAGCTGAGTATTTGCTGGCGTGTCTCAACAACCCATGCGGCTGTCTTAGCCATTTCATCTAAGTGGCTAAACGATGAAAAATTTTTGTATGAACGAATAATGGATCTAAGATCTGTAGGAGAATCGCAGCTAGAAATTGAACCAGCCGACCCCTAAGCGTAGATAGTCTTTAAATTAAAAGACCCCTGCTAAATGCGATACAGCAGAGGGTCTTTTTGGTATTTAGATCAAACCCACCTGGGTTATCCTGCAACTTAATAGTCTTTTCTTAGGATGGTATTCTTTGTAAGACTCGGGAAGAGGGATTTTATAAAAAAGACGCTTAAAAATCCTAAGATGATACCGCCTAAAACATCGAGGGGCCAATGGACGCCAGCAGAAATTCGAGCTAAACTTATTAAAAAGGCGCCGCTGATAAATAGCCAGCTCCAGCGGCGGTTGAGATAAAAAATAACTAAAGCCAAAGCAAAAAAGAAGACACTATGGCTAGAGGGGAACGAAGAAGTTGAAGAGTGATTGATTAAGGTATTGATTGAAAAATCTAAAAATGGTCGGGGACGATAGTAAAAAAATCTGGTTATTTGAGTAAGAGCCGTCGATAACAAAAGGGAGGAGGCAGCAAACATCAGAGGCTGCCAGATTTCTTTTTTATATTTCCAAAAAATTAAAAAGAGAAGAACCACAATTAGAAAATAACCAAAATAAGTGGCAAAAAATATTATTAGATAATCTAAAATTCGATTCTGGCCAGCCAAAGAATTTAGAAAGAAAAAAATTTGCTCATCCAAAAATTTTATCATTATTCTACTAGACTATTGTGTTGCTGTGTTATTGTGTTGCTGTACTGTTGTTTTGCTGTGTTGCTGACTAAAGTATAGAAATTAGAGAAAATCTGGGCGACTAAAATCGGTCCGGTGCCACCGGGGGTGGGAGTATAGAAAGCTAGACGTAGATCGCTATTCGCTGAGGGTCCAAAGTCAAAATCACCGCGAATTTTACCATCAACAAAACTACAGCCGAAATCAATAATGCCAGCCCCTTCTTTAAGCATTTCCGGTTTTATTAAGCCGGCCTTACCAACGCCAGTAATTACTAAATCAGTCGCTTTTAATCCCTTTGTTAAATCTTCCGTGTATTTATCTAAAAGATAAAGCTCCGCCACCTTGTTTATCAGCCAAATACTAATCGGCCGGCCTACTAAAAAACCAGCAGCGCCGACAACCGCGACTTTTTTATCTTCTAAATTAAATTTTATTGTCTCTAAAATTTTTTTAACTGTTCCCACGGCTGGTGGCAAAATCCAGCGATCTGTATAAAACCCGCCCAATGATCGTTCCGAGAGACAATCTACGTCTTTTTCTTTACCAACTGCGTTTAAAATAGCTTGGCGATTAAGGTGAGCCGGTAAAGGAAGTTGAATAATAATGCCACCGACTCGGGAAGATTTAGAAATCCTAACAATTTCTTTGCGAAGTTTATCATTGGTGATATCCGAGGCAAACTTATAAATTCGAAAATCAATATCTAACTCTTTAGCAAATTTCTGCTTTTGGTTTAAGAAAGTTAAATTCGCTGGATCTTCACCGACAATAACCGCAGCAAAAATTTTAGGAGGCAATTTCTGGAATTTAATTTTAAGCTCCTTAAGTATCTCCTGAGCAATTTTTTGACCATCGATAGTAATCATGAAACATAAATCTTAAAACTTGAAACATGAAGCTTTATTTTGTTATATGCTTCATGCTTTATGCTACAGGAATTTGTATGGCAAAGGGAATTTTTTACATAGCCTCTTGACTTCCTCTTTAATTAAAGCGGGTTTTTCTTTTTCAACCAACACTTGATAAATCCACTTTGCTATTTGTCGCATTTCTTTTTCTTTCATTCCTCTAGTAGTAATAGCTGGCGTACCTAGCCGGATGCCTGATGGATCAAAAGGAGAACGAGTGTCATAAGGAATCATATTTTTATTAACTATAATTCCGCTTTGCTCTAATAACCCTTGAGCCTCTTTACCGCTTAGATTTTCATTCCTGAGGTCAACTAAAAGAAGATGATTGTCAGTTCCGCCGGTGACGAGTTGAAATCCGTATTTTTTTAATTCAGTTGCCAAAAGCTTTGCGTTTTTCACAACCTGTGCAATATAAATTTTAAATGCCGGTTGGCTGGCTTCTTTCAAGGCAACAGCAATAGCGGCTGTTTGGTGATCGTGAGGTCCGCCTTGAAGCGCTGGGAAAACTGCTTTATCAATTGATGAGGCAATATCAACTTTATTTTTTTTAGCAATCGGTGACTGGCGGTTGGCAAAAATTAATGCTCCTCTGGGACCACGTAAAGTTTTATGCGTAGTGGTAGTAACAACATCGGCATAGAGAAAAGGATTAGGATGAAGGCCAGTAGCTACTAAGCCAGCAATATGAGCAATATCAGCTAAAAAATAAGCTCCCACTTCTTTAGCAATTTGGCCGAATTTTTTAAAATCAAATTTTCTAGGATAGGCAGTAGCACCAGCAACAATTATCTTTGGCTTAACTTTCTTTGCTAACTTTTTTAAGGCTCCATAATCAATCAAGCCATCCCGGCCTACCTCATATTGAAAACTTTTATAAAACCGCGCCGAGAAACTAACTTTCCAGCCATGGGTTAAATGTCCTCCATGAGGAAGGCTCATCCCCAATAACCGGTCACCTGGATCAAGTAAGGCATAATAAACTGCCATATTGGCTGGGCTACCAGAATAAGGTTGGACATTGACATGCCAATTGGAATTGAGCTCGAAAAGTTTTAAAGCCCGTGTTTTTGCTAATTCTTCAATCTCATCTATATATGTATTGCCGGCATAATAACGTTTTCCTGGATAGCCCTCGGAATATTTGTTAGTCAAAGGCGAACCCAAGACCGCTAAAACAGCAGGTGAGGCATAGTTCTCTGAGGGAATCAAATTAATAGACTGCTGCTGTCTTTTTATTTCCAAATTAATAAGTTTTTGAAGCAATTTATCTTTAAACATTTATTCAAAATTTATAAAGTCATTTCCCCAAGCACAAAAAGTACAAGCGCTGTGGTGTTTAGGTATGGGGCCATTTAAGGTTTTTACGGCTGAGCGGAAAGTTTTTAAAGCTGATTCGGGATTAGTTTTCACTTTCACTGGTTCTGTCTCGAAGCTGACTAGATTATCCTCTTTTACTTCTTTGGGTGACCAAAAAATCAGATAGGCAAAATTTTTATGAGGAAACCCGTTTTTTTCTAAAAGCAGGGTATAGCAGTCTAATTGGTTTTGATAATAGGTATGGGAGTTTTCTTTTATTAGCCAACCCCGAGTTTTATAATCTATCGGAATATAATAACCTCCGTCAATTAGACAATCATCCAGCGCTCCCATTAAAGTTGCTTTTGTTTTGGGGTCTAACCAGCGGATTCCTTTTCTACTATTCCGCCATTCAGTAATCAGTTCCTCTTCTAAAAGCTGGCCTGGGATTTTTAGGAAAGGAGGTAGGGAGTTTTTTCTTCGAAATTTATCAAAATAGCTTTTAATGACCAAATCCATTCCTCCGGGTAAGGATGGAAAAGCAGTTTTGGGGCGGTGAATTTTTCTTATCTCTTGAAGCCAAAAGCATTTCGGGCATTCTAAAAACAAATTTAGCCCAGAAGGAGAAAGTATTATTTTATCAGCTATAATCATCGATCTGGGTGCTTCTCGAGTACTTTATTATTTTTATTATTGAAATAGTTAGTGAGATAGCGCCGAACAATAAATTTACTTACGAGTATAATTAAAATGACAATTACTATAAGCAAGGCTAGTTCTAGAAGAAAATGGTGCACAGATGAAATTGATAAACTAAAAAAATAACCGAGAGAAGTAATTGTTACTGAATAAACAAAAGAGGCAAAGACAATAGTCACAAAAACCCGTTTAAATTTTTGGGAAGTAGCTCCGGTAAAAATCAAAGTAGGCTGAGCAAATCCATAAATAAATTTTGAAAGAAAAATAGCCCAGAGGTGGTATTTGTCAAAAAATTTTTTAGCTAAGCGCATTTTTCTAGCTAAAAAATTGTTCTGTCCATTAAGAAAATATTTTCCTATAAACGCTCCTAAAAGATACCAGAGGCTATCGCCGACGATTTCTCCTAAGGTTGCTACTAAAATAATTGTCTTCCAATGAAGAAGACCTCGTTGAGCTAAGAAAGCGGCGATTAAAAGCGGGATGGTTCCGCCAATAGGCATTAATATAAAAAGCAGAAAATAACCAACTCCAGGATAAAAGCTTAAAAGTTCATACATAGCACTTAGTTTATCCCCACACCTGATGCGTGTAAAGCATACCTAAATAAAAACTGCCCCGAGTTCGGGGCAGTTTTTATTTTATAGCCTACTATTGTCTGAAATTTGGACGACCATAGGATCTTTTGCGATTTCGATTACATTCATAGCAGTAAATTCTTCCGTAGGTGCCATCCTCTTTTAGAGTTGGCTGAAAAGGAAGTTCCTTAATATCAGTACCACATTCGGCACATTTAATATTCAAGCTAGAAATATCAAATTTCGGTCGAGGCTGATCACTAAAATTTGGCATAAACTGTCCACCTAAAATTTATTAATTATACTAACTCTCTTTTAGGTGAACGACCTCTTGCTGCCTTAGCAGCACCTTTTTGTTTAAACTAACTATTTCGCGAGACTTAAACCTCGTAAACTTAAAGTTAAACAACTCCACCTAAAATCGATGGCCTTATGGTAGCATAGAAAAGAAAAATTTGCAAGATTTCTGAAATGTGGACTTCGTCTGTGCCAGTTGGAACCAAGTTATCCAAACGCTAAAAGAATTTACTATTTTATCCCCCGAAATTTCATATAGTCCTGTATAGTTTTGTCGTAGCTTTCAGCTAAGTCCATTTCAAGGGCTTCTTTCGGAGTAACCCATTTATATTCAGTTAGTTCTTCATTATCAAGCTTAATATCGGAATTTTCTGTTTTGCAGAGAATATCAAAATAGATAAAGTGGGCTGGTCTATCAAAATCTTGTGAACCTATAAGCTCGCCATATGCAATTACTCCTTCCGATTTGAGCGGCAAGCCTACTTCTTCTTCAACTTCTCTCAACAACGCTTCATCAATCGTTTCGCCAGGATCAATATGACCACCTGGCATTATCCACTTGTTATGCCATTTTGGTGATTTAACAAGTAGTATTTTACCTTCAGGATTTTCAATAATAGCCGAGCCAACTGCCTCTACTCCTCTTGGGAATTTATTATTTTGTGTAGACATACATAGATATAAATAGTTTATTGTGGATTTGGTGGAGACACCGGGAATCGCCGCCCCGATAATTATCGGGGCGAGCCTCGCCTCGTTTTTCTAAAACGAGGCGGGAACCCGGACTTCAGCAACTTACCCCGTTAGACATTTCTGTGGACTATTCTTAAATTAGCTCGGACGATTTTCGCCCCTCGCTTCGCTCGGGGCGGCGGCAAGACCCAAAAAATTTAACGGCTCGCCGCGTTCTT
>CAYISL010000022.1:0-7789 GCA_964366075.1 uncultured Candidatus Saccharibacteria bacterium | reverse complement strand
AAAAGCAGGGGCTCGGTTTGAGCCTGAGAGTTTTGCCAAAAGAAAAAGACTGCTATTAAAATTAAGAAGACAGATATTGAATAAAAAACCTGTTTAAACATATAAATTTTTATTTACCCTTTTTATGCCTTCGGTGCTTTTCCTCCGGCTACTTGAGCTATCTGCGCAACAGGCATTTTCGGATGATTAACTAAATAAATTGTAATAATTAAACCAATCGTTCTTATCGGCAGAGCTCCCACATAAGGAATAAGCTCCAAAATATTAGACACTAAGTTAGCGGTCGCCTTCACTCCTTTCATTCTAAAATATAATTGAGTAACTGGAAAGGTTAAGATGTCTAATATAAAAAAATCGTCCAAGCCAAAAAATACCAGCACAATTCCGATTAAGTCTGTAAGCCCGATATACATTACCAAAAGCAGTGATTCCACTATAGAAATTTTTTTCCCTTCTTCCTCCATTTACTAATATTAATCAACAGTCAACAGTCATTAGTCATTAAATTTTATTGTTGTGTTGTTGACTATTGTGTTGCCGACTATAAAACCTCTTTCTCTATTTCTAAAATTTGGGCAGGGCTAGTGGTAATAATTCGGTCTTCGGTGTAAGAAGAAACGACTTTTATAGCCACATGCTTCAGGCCGGCGAAAAATAGACCTTCGCCGATATTAGCTTCTAAGAGAAGCATTGTTTCTTGCTCAGTCAAATTGAAAGTTTTGGTTACTACGTCAATAGTCGCCGGCGCTTGCTTTAGAAGAAGCTGAAGCGAGGAATTGGTGATAATTGGGCGGCCGTAAGGAGAACGCATAAAATCTTCCACATCCTGAGTAATCGTAGTGAGCCCCAGATAGTATTTACGGCAGCGTTTTGCTAAGCCAAAAAGGAAAGAGGCTCCAGTTTCGTATTTCATCATCCACCAGGCTTCGTCCACTATCATCAGACGCTTTTTTAATTCAGCCCGGATTAAACTCCAGATAAAATTTAAAATTATATACATCGCAATCGGCCGTAGTTCATCTTCTAAATCCCGGATGCTAAAGGCAATAAAGCGGTTTTTAATATCGATATTAGTTGGCTGATTAGTAAAACCGGCGTAACTTCCTTTAGTAAATTTATAAAGTCTCTCCGCTAAACCCGATCCTCCTTCCATATTTCTTAAAACAGTTTCTAAGTCTTCTAAAAGCGGCGGTTGAGCTTGAGAGAAATCTCTTTCTGGGGTGATATCGCGGGCAGCATAAGTTTCATTGAGGGCCCGATCCAAAATTCCTTCTTCTTCAGGAGCAATTTGGCCGAGCATAATTTTAAGAAGGCCAGTAAGATTTAAGATGTGCGACTTTAAAACATCACCCGGATTTTCATCTTTAGGAATAATCGGTAGCTCAAAAGGATTAATATGATGCTCTGAGGTGAGGGAGATTTTAAAGAAACTTCCTCCGACCGCTTCGGCTAAATTTTGATATTCATTTTCTGGGTCAATCACTAAAACATCTGTGCCCATCATTAAAGAACGTAGAATTTCCAGTTTTACAAAATAGCTTTTGCCAGCCCCAGCTTTAGCAAAAACAACCATATTGGCATTTTCTAAAGAAAACCGGTCAAAAATAATGAGGCTGTTGTTATGTTGATTAACGCCATAGAGAATGCCAGTGTCAGAAGTGAGATCAACTGAGGCAAAGGGGAAGAAGGAAGAGATGGGGCCGGTATTAAGCATGGTATACACCTGCAGCTTATCCAATCCTAAAGGCAGAACCGAAGTAAAACCTTCCAATTGTCTGAATAAAGCGGGTTTGGCGTACACCAAACGGCTTTCTAATAAGGTAATAATTGTGTTTTCTATTTCGCCGAGGTCTTCTAAGCTGTCAGCGTACATTGTTATATAAACACCCACGCTAAAAATTTTCTCCTGGGCTTTCTGGAGGGCGTCCCTTATCTCTTCTATATTTTTGTGAGCGGCTTCTAAGGCGGGGTCGCGTACATAACCTTTTTCTTCTTTTTCTAAAATTTGAGCTTCTATTTGGGCAGCTTTTTTTCGGAGGTTGCGAAGGGCGATGGCGGTGTCAATGGGATGGATAAAAATAGAGATATCAAAAAGCTGGTCTAAATTAGTTAAACTTGAGAACCAACCACTAGAGAGATCGCTCGGGTAAGCAAATAAAAATAAAGTTTTAGAGAATTTTTTACCAATTCTAAAATAATTAGCTTCAGCTAGAATACTTGGCGGCGCAATAATATTAATCAGGCTTTTGTCCTTTTCTGGTTTATTTGCTTCTGGTTTAGTCTCCGCTGGTTTATTCTCTGTTTCCATATTACCTAATACTTTCTATTTAATATACTTAATGCCCTCTTACTCCTGTAACTTTAATTTCTCTTTTTCTACTTTTTCTGGATTATAAAGATTGTAGAGTAACTCAATTAATTCTTGATTTTCTAAAGGAATAGCTCTTAAACCAATACCTCTTAAGCCATTAATTACCTGATCAGTTCTTTGAAAAAGTTGTTGCTTCATAATTTCGAAATCTTCTTGAGTTTGAGGAGATTTTTTTTTGCCCATTAATCCTTCTAGCAGCCCCTTAACATTGGATTTAACACCCTTTTCTAAACTAATCGGCGAAGCTTCGTAGGGGACGACCACAAAAAAAGTTTTGGACATTATAGCCGAGGTTTCAACAAAGGTTTTAATGAACTCCCGGTATTCAGCAATCTGATTTTTCAGGAGCTCGTTAGTTTCTTGTTTTTCGCGCTCATCTAATAATTCTAAGTAGCCATCAATATTTAGCTTTCGGGAATGGATTAAAATTTGGATGGAGAAATCTAAGGCATTAAGAAAGGATTGGAAGGCATAGAGAATGACATTTTGTTCCTCTTCTGACTTAAGATCGAAATTTACTCCTGAGACCATTACAACCTGTCGCAAAGAGCCGTCTTTCAAGATGATTACTCCATCTTTTATAGACTCAAACTCAATAACTTGTTGGGTAGATAATTCTTGAGCCATATAAATATTATACAATTAAATCTTATAGCTTGTAACCTAATAATTAACTCCCTAAAATTTTATCGGTAGTCTACTCTTTTAGCAATTCTGCGTTCGCCGGTAGGTTTTTGGATAACTTCCCAACCACTTTCCTTCTCAGAAACAGAAGGTGGCTGCTTGAGAGGTTTTTCTCGGCCCGGGATTGCTTCTTTGGAAGTTTGAAGTTTTTGCCACAGCGTTTTTAATTGGGTTTGGAAATTGAGGCTTTCTAGCAGTTTTTTAAATTTATCCGATCGGACTTCAATCAACTCTGGGGTTTTAACAATTTCTTGCTCCGGTAATTCTTGTTGCCATAATCTAAGTTTTGGTTTTAGAAAATAAGAAAAAGCCGCTTGAGCTACAGTAGTTAAGGGCTGACCATTAACTCTGACCAAAGCAAAAGCCGCAGCGATTCCTACTAAAGGAAGACTGATGATAAACCAAAGCCAAAGCTTTAAAATAAAAAATAAGACAAAACTCAAACCACCAGCCCCGGCTAAGTAAAAAAACTGCTTTAAAGTCAGAGGACCGATAATTTTATCTTCAGTCTCAATAAATTGAGGGACTTGAAACTGCATTTTAAGGTTTAGAATTTCCGATTTTTATCTAAGATCTATTACTTCGCCTCCAGAATTTTCTTTCCCAACTACCCGAAATGAACTTAAATCAATTACTTTCTCTTCTATTTCTTTTCCTTGTTCTTTCGTTTCTTGTTTTTGAATCGGTGGTAGTGACGGCTGAGTTGGTATTTGTGACTGGGCAGAAGGGGGCGCTGGTGTTAGGGGAGTTTTTTGAACTATTTTTTCAAGTTTTTCAACCACTGGCTGTTGTATTGTTGGTTGCTGTGTTGTTGACTGCTTCAGTGGTGTTCTAAAGTTACTGTAATGGACAATTCGAGGTGCTTCTTTGGCTAGCGGTCCACCCTGAGCCTTGTCGAAGGACTTAGGGCCAAGTTCTATTTCAACAGCTGCTGGTTTTGGAGGCGTTTGTACTGGTGTTGCCTGGAGGAAAGGAGAAAATTTTTGACCAGTGGCACCAGCAGCTGGCATTTGGGTTTCCAAAACTGGCTTCAGGGCTTCTTGCTTATGGAGAATAAAGGGCTTGCCCTGAGGTGACTCGAAGGGCTTGCCTGGTTCTGGTTTGGATGGGGCTGGTGGCGGAGAAGGAATTATGGAAGGCTTAACTAAAGGCATCTCAAGGGGTTTACCCTGAGCCCTGTCGAAGGGTATTTTTGTTTCTTCAGGTATTTTTTCTTTGGTTGGTACTTCTTCTGGTATTTCTTCAACTAATGGCATTGATGGTTTTCCGAACTCTGTTATAACCGGTGTATAAACTTTTCTAATCTCGTCGCGAATTGGATAGAATATCCTTTTATTAACTTCTCGACTGATGGAAGCAGCTATGCGGATATCAATGCCCAAAACTTCCTGGAGTTCTCGTCTTAAATCATCCGGATGTAAAAATCCCATTATCACATCGCCGGTAATGTCAGCTAACTGGGGAATCTTTTCCTCATTTAAATGATGGGCTTCTCCGATGCGCCAAATTTCCTCAGCATTGACCACGGAGAACAAAGCGTCTTTTAGGGCCTGAGGCAGAGTTTCGTAGCGATCTTCAGTTTGTTGTTGGGTGATTTGGAGCATAGAATTTTAGGTTATAAATTTAGGGTATATTAACTCCTAATTTTCTTGCTGCTGGACTGGAACGGTAGAAATGGCCGAGTGCTGGTCGATAGCGATTCAACCAATTAGCTTTATCTGTTGGAGTTGCTCCAGGGATGCTATTAAGAAGATGGCTATGGGTAGAGCGTCTTTGAAGTCGCGATAAGGATTTGTACAAATTAGAGAGGAGTTCAGCGTCATTAGTATTAATAGTTGCTTTAGACATCTCCGGGATAAAAGCGTTCCATTCGGTATCGGATAAAGGACCTTTCAGTTTTCCTTCAAAGATAGGCGACCAAAGAACCCCCTCTTTATCTTTTGGAGAAAGCGTGCCTAAATAATTGGTGAGCCTGGATCGGGCTAAAACAAAATCTTTTTGCTTCAACGCTCCGTAAACATCTTTGTTTGGGTCCTTGTCGCTATGAAGAGTGGGAATTAATTTAGTGTAGGCATCCGGGCTTTTTCCGAAAGCCCTTAAGTCGGGAAAATATCCTTCAAGATTTGGTATTTTTCCCAAACTGCTCGGACTCTTTTCTCTTAAATGTTCCAAAATTGCCGCCCTTTTGGGCTTAGAAGTTATAAATCCGGGGGCAAAGAGTTGCCGCACTAATTCATCAGGAGAATATTTCTCAAGACCTTTTTTGGCTGCTTCTACCTGTGCTTCGCCGGCGCCTCGCCATTTAGAAATGCCTGTACCCAGAGCTCTCACCGGCGCTCCTAACGTCCGTTTCACGAAACCCTTTCCGGCCCCAGCCGTCTGCATCTTTTCTGTTAATCCCCGAACTGCTTCAATTCTGGGGATAGCTGTTCCTACGCGCGTTCCTTGTCTGCCCGCCCACTTGCCTAGGCCTTGACCCATTTTACCAAGAAGACCGCCTTTACCGACAAAAGCGTTTGCTCCGGCAATGCCCAAAGAATTAGCCGCAATCAGACCGCCGATTAAAAGACCAATCACCGCAATCATCTGGCCGATGGTGCCGGCAATACCCCCCACCAAGACATCACTCAAGTTAACCCCTCCTTGGCCAGCCATAGGTCCTTCACCCAAAGCTGCCGCGGATAACGGCGAAGTCGGTTGACTTTTGGTGGCTGTTGTTAAAATAGCCAAATAAATAAAGAATGATGTTACTGGCGCGAAAATAACCCAGTGGACAAATTCCTTCCACCATTTTCCCCACAAGCTAGCTGTGGCTGGCAAAACATAGCAGAGCCAAGCCAAAGGCATTAGGACTAAAAGAATGGTGAGATAGATAAAACGGATAAAAAGCATTATTCCCAAGGCAAACATCGCAATGGTTGCCACTATAGTGAAGAAAGCCGCAAAAAACACATTCAGTATTGCTGCAACCATCCCCGATCCAAAATCTTTTATGCCT
The DNA here is from genome assembly GCA_964366075.1 of uncultured Candidatus Saccharibacteria bacterium. Lineage (GTDB taxonomy): Bacteria > Patescibacteriota > Minisyncoccia > UBA6257 > CAYISL01 > CAYISL01. The sequence continues at coordinate 1,736 of CAYISL010000022.1, read as the reverse complement.
TCTATTTTTGTTTCTGCATCATTTGCTTCCAACAGCTTTTGAGGGTTAAAAGCCGCGGCTAAGGCACCGGCAAAAGCCAGAGGATCAAGAGAAGCTTTGCTGATAAAGAAATTAGTAATTACTCCAGCAAAATCAAGAAACACTCCGGCAATTGTCAAGCTAAAATTTATCAATAAGGCTATGACAATCAATTTACCTAAAGTCTGCTTCATTCCGTACTTTTCGTATCGCAGGGCAGTAGCAAAAGCGATTACTAAAATCACTATAACAAAACCCAAATTAGCTAAATCCCGCGTAATTCCCCAGCCAATTGTCACCACCGGAGTTTTGGCAACAATCGCATTAGTCTTCAAAGCCCAATCAACAATCCAGCCGGCTAAAGTAAAGAAGAGGCCGCCGATTAGACCTATAAGATAACTGATAAAATAACTGGCTTTACTAAAAACTCCAAGAGCGATTGATTCAATAAGGCCTCCCTGAGCCTGAGTCTGAGTAGGCAAAAGACCAAAAATAGCAGTTATTAATAATGCCGTTAAAAGAAAAAGTATTTTTTTATTTTTGAGGGGCATTTAATTTAATGGTTATTACCAACCACATACTGCTTTATAGCCGCCTGAATCGTAGTCTCCGCACCAACCTGACGCCTCACACCTGTTACCGCAATCTTTTTCAGAGTCTCTGTATTTGGTTCTGGCGTCACCCCTAATTCCTCTGGCTTCAGATACCGGATCATCTGGCGGTAGGTCTCCTCGCATTATTTGATCGAATTGAGCAACTAATTGGTTCAACTTGTCCAAACTTTCTGCCGCCTTTGTTTCATCATATTTTAAATTATCTACTTCTGATTGAAGATTAGATAATTCTTGATAAGTGCCGGTCGAATTTTTCACCTCATTATAGAATGTAGTCCAGAGCGTTATTTTCTTTTCAAGTTTTTCCAACTCTCTTTCATACATTGTTATTAAATTACAGCTTTCGTCTATTCCATCCACTCCCTCCCAATAATTCTTATTGTCTCTGTGGTATTTACATTTTACTGATAGCTTTTTTTCTAATTCTAAACCCCCAAATATATATGCTCTCGCATTATCAGGATCCGGGCCTTGTAACATCCATAACGCTGAATCAAGGAATTGCCAATAGCTTATTAGCTTTTGAATTTTTGCCAGCAGGTCTTTTTTAATAAGTTCAAATCTGAGCTTTAGAGCTTCGTTTTCTGTCAAACTATTAACCCCTAAGCATTTTTTAAGCACCTCCTTTTCCGCGGGCGTTAGAATTCCGCCTTGGATGAATTTTTTAACTAAACTGTCGCATTGAGTTTGTTCTTCGGAACTTCCAGGATCTTCTCTTTTGCCTTTGTCAGTGAACAGGCCCCGGAGTCCCTCTACTCCGCTTTTGATTAATCTATTCATAGCGGCATCAATAATAGCCGCTATATAAGTTGATAGATCTTGGGCATTGACAATAAAATCAATATCCGATTCTACTGCTTTGGATAGCATGCCGCCAATCGTTTTGCCCGGGGTAGTAATCTCGCATCTTTTACAATTTTCGTCACATTCACCACCCGGGGGATCGGTGCATATTTTTGTTGATAAAAATCCTTGATCAGCTATACCTTCGGATTGTTGAGCTTCTTTTGCTTTTGCTCCTCTTATTTCCATTTCATCCCAAGCTAAAAGCAGGGTGCCGTAATAATTATTCTGCGGCTTCCACATTTCGTTATAAGCAATCCA
>CAYISL010000021.1:0-8411 GCA_964366075.1 uncultured Candidatus Saccharibacteria bacterium | reverse complement strand
TTTTTCACAGGCCGGTACTGTTGAATCTGCAACTATCATTATTGATAAGATGAGCAACAGATCAAAAGGATTCGGTTTTGTGGAAATGTCTACTGAAAACGAAGCTCAAAAAGCTATCGAAATACTCAATGGCAAAGAGTTCGAAGGCAGAAATCTTACTGTCAATGAAGCTCATCCAATGACTGAGCGCCCAAGAGGAACTGGAGGTTTTTCAAGAGGTGGCGGCAGAGGAGGTTTTGGCGGCAGAAGGGATTACTAAAAAATTTAGCAATCCAAACCCAAAAAACCCGCTTCTAGAAGCGGGTTTTTTGGGTTTGGTAAGGGTTTATCGAGGTTCAACCTCGATAATTTGATAACGACTCTATTCAAGAAAAGCTAAGCCTCATTGACTTTGGCTGTAAAATTGATAATTGTTTAAGCAATAAAGGTCGAGAAGTTTAAAAAAAGTAAAAATATGAAAATTAAATCTATTACGAATCTCCTCTTATTATGCGCTTTAGTCCTGGCTATAAATGGTACGGCAATGGCAGCCAGTAAATCTGATACTCCACCAAATATTGAGAAAGTGACCTTTGTTCATTACGCGAAATCCGATGACCACTCAAAACCGATTTGGGATGATACGGTGAGTAATTTTAAACTGATAGCCGGAGGAGTGAAGTGGTTTAGCACAATAACTTACGAAATAAATCCCGCTGGAAGCGGTCTGTCTCCTGAACTTGTAAGGAGCACCTTAGAAGCAAGTTCCGAGATCTGGGATTTACAGACCTCGTTCGAGCTCTTTACTTCTCCGACTCTAACTGGTAATACTTTAATTGGCTATGATCACATAAATAGGGTTGTCTGGGGAACGCTGAATCCTGGAGTTATTGCCGTAACTTATCTCTGGTACAATCCGGCGTCAAAACAGATGGTAGAGTTCGATATGGTTTTTAACAATTACTATCTCTGGCGCACTGACGGCGCAGACAATGCGATGGATTTGCAAAATATAGCTACTCATGAATTTGGTCATAATGGATTAAGCGACTTGAAGTCATCGAAAGATCAGGCGTTGACTATGTACGCCTATAGCGATTTAGGAGAAACAATAAAGAGAACGCTGGGGACAGGAGACATGCTTGGCATTCAAAAATTATACGGATACGGAATATAAAATTTTTGGATAAACCTCTATCACCCAAGAGGGCTGGCGTGGCCAGCCCTCTTGGATTTTATTAAAATAGATTCTGGCACCTTGCCAAGTTAATTGAAATATAGTATTTTATTCCTAGTTCTTAACATTTGAAAATAGGAGGAATTGATGAGTAAAATCACAATTCAGAATGTTTTAGGCGAAGAAATGACTGTTTCTTTACTTCCCCCCTGGCGAAGCGCCTATGCTTGGAACTGTAAGTTTTTTACCAAAAATTGTCCCAATTGTCCTCATTGTATAGATAGAGAGAACGCTATAGCAGTTATCCGGCAGGTGGATGCCAAAAAACAACGAAGACAATGGGAACCACCATTGGAAGAAACAATTAAAGGAGTATGTTTATGGGGCATTTCGCCAAAGATCCTTGTTCCAAGAGAAAAGGGAGCAAAAAAATGTGAGTTTTTCGGAAAGCCAAAACCAAGTTAGAGCTGTGTTCATCCTCGAAGCCTAACCCGGATAAGAGGCAGTTATAAATAGTACCAAAATTAAAGGAGGCAATTGAGATGATAAAAGGAAGAGTTAGTAGAAAAGAACTGGAAAAGCAAGGCTGGAAGTTTGTTCTGATTTTCGGGTATACTCTTTACCTTTTTAAGAAAGGCAAAGATCGTATCTTATGGGATTGTAAAAGCCAAGTGGTAACTCATAGGTATAAAATTTTGCAACAGAGCATAGCTAGCCCATAAAGAATTAGCTCAGCTTAGACAGAGTAAAAGAAACGTACCCTTTTGGGTACGTTTTAATTTAATAATTTTGACAATTTACAACGCGACTTAGAGATCGTTGTTTGAGAGTCCTATACTTCTAAAATAATCTTCTGATTAAGATTGATTTGTCAAAAAGCTGGAGTATTGACAAAAAAAGTTAAATATGAGACAATAAGGGAAGCTAATATTTGAAAACCTTAATTAAAGGAGGAGAGAGATGCATAAGACATTACCAAACATGGTTACGGTAGGCTGTGCTTGGTGTAAGAAGACGGGAAGGGCTCACGGTGTGGCATGCACTGTGTGTCTAGGGGCAGGCCACCTCATCGTGGTCCCGGACGAGGAGGGTCACCCAGTGCCCTGCGCTCTTTGCGGAGGAAGCGGGAGAAATAGTAATCAGAAGTGTGAGGCTTGTCAGGGTTCGGGCTGGGCAGCCAGGTTCAGCAGCGCCGTTTAACAGAAATGTCAGGCTGTTAAGTCTAAAGTAATTTCGGAGAGTGCCTAATAAGCCTCTCCGTTTCTATTTAATCATTTTGATATTATAATTTAATAAAGTCGAATAAAACTTAAAAGAATAAAAATAATTAAGATGGAACCAAGGACAAATTTTTCAACTGAAGAAGCTAAAAAAATCGGCGAGACATTAGGAGTTGATTGGACTAAATTCGATGTTGAACAATTCAGAATGGGAATGGATATAGAATTAGAGCATGGCTTGCGAAGCCCTGCTACTAATATTACTAACGATGACCCACTGATGACTGGGAAAATCGCTCTTGCTCACTTGAATGAATTTTCAGATTATTACACCAGGCTTAAAGAATTAGAAAAAGCAGCAGAAGAATATTGGGCGAATAAATAAATTTGTCGCAGGCGTGTGTTTGTATAAAAAGTCCTACAAAATAGGACTTTTTGGTTACAAGTTGACCATTTCGATTGAATCTATTAATCTACTAACCATAGAGTTTATTAATTAGATCCTTAACAACTATTTTGCTTATTTGCTTATAAGAAATTCTGCCTCACAAGTGTTCCCTGAAAGGAGGTGATAAGGGTGGGGTAAAGTAAGCGTAGATTATAGTATTTTAGTCTGTAATAAAATTACCTTTAAAGGAAAAACATAGAAAGGAGGCAATAGTGAAACAGACCGTAGCTTACACGGTAGCTTACTTAGTGGGTGGTTTCGAGGACTATCTAAAAACAAACCATCCCTCTCTAAGAGGAGGAACTGTTAGACCGGTCTTTCAGGAAGCAGCTTAAAAAGCCCTCAAACTCAGTGATGACTTTCTAATGAGTGACTCAACAGTGAGAGCGTTTATTGATGCCTTACGAAAAAAGATTGGGCTCAAAGACGCCCCGCTGGATCTCTGTGTAGAATATGCAGCTCGGCGATATTGCCATGGTAGGAGCTTGCCCAAGAATGACCCAGTCGTCCTAAGTAGTTTTTATGACTCTGTGGTTTTGCCTTGTATGCAGGCTCAAGCAAGAAGCTTAGGGGAGTTGATTTCCTGGCATCCTAGACTTACCGAAACCGAAAAGCTAATTTTTGATGTCGGATTCTGGATTGCGGGGGAATTCAATGAGATATTCAAAAACTGGTGGAAATGGGTAGTCATTCCTTTCCGTCAGAGTAAACTTCTTCCTGAGGAGATTGGAGTACGTCTTAAAAAGGCAGAAAAGACAAATCCCTATTCCATTCTTGCTTATTCGGGTGGCCTTCCTGTTTTGGTTGGCTTAACGTCTCAGTTTATAAAATACGCCGAGGAAATTCCTTTAGCCGAAGCTTTTTATGAAGAGATCTGCAGAATCCAGGCTTATCTCTCCTTCCTTATCGATCGGTTGCCTAGGTATGAGGGAGCGTATCGAGCTTATTTCAGGGCATTGCGCAGGGCCTTGGGCAATAAAAGATTAAAGGATATGGAGGAACTCTGGCTGGCTGTTGATGAAGCCTGGGTTCAAATTAGTCACGAGAAAAAAGTTATTCCGGTGCATATGATGGAGCATGGATATCATGATCCATTCCGGATCAGTCCTGAATATAGGGTAGTGTTCCGGCTGACTGATTTTGCTGACAGAATCCCCTTCATGCGGAAGACTATGAAAATGGTTGCTTCTGAACTCAGTGATGAAACGGGTAGCGCTAAGATTGACAGCATCGATATTGGGACTTTTCTTACAGTGGTTAATGGGGGTTGTGGAATCGATTTCCGATACACCGCCCAATCAGTTCCAAATCGACCTAAGGCTCAAAAATTAGGAATGAAGGTTTTCCTCGACGGAGATTCGATGAAAATACGATTTGAGCGCCTTAAGCACTTACTTGAACTGTGCCTTGATAAAAAAACATTGAAATGGGCCAGGCCAGCTTTTACTCCAGAGGTTATGTTCGACTTTCTCAATGGTCACGAATTTGGCCATCCCTTGTTAGCCAGCGATAAACTGATTAGAGTTTTTGGTGCAGAGAGACGGAAAGTTGAGGAAGGAAAAGCTTCCCTTCTTGGAATATTAGGTACCCAGTTAGCGATCGGGATAGCAAGTCACCAAGAAGAAGCCCATTTACAGCTTTCTGCTGGTATAATCGCCGAATGTCTTAGAATGATGGAGAAAAGCCACTTTCATGACCCAACAGTTGCTTCTTATGTCAACGAGTGCCTGATGATCTTAAGCGCATTGATGCGTCAAGGATTGCTCAGAATTATTGACAACAAGATTAATATGGATGAAGGGGTAGCTGGCTCCAGAGCAGTTGCCGAGACTCTTCATGACGAATTAACAAAACACCTAATTGCTTCTTACAAAAAGGTTGATCTTAAGAATACCCTCGATATACTTGAGAATTTTGCTAATAGAGATGGGGTGGAAGCGAAAGCTGTCTACAAGCTTGTTAACTTCAATCTCGAGAGATAGAAACGACTGAGTAAAGCTGAGCAAAAGGACAAAATGACTAAGAGCCTAATCTTTGGATTAGGCTCTTCTTATTTTTATAAATTAAGGGGCGAAGTTGTACTTTCGCCCCTTTTGGGTACCTAGCTGGTAAAGGAGGTATTGCTTAAAAAAAGATTGTGAAGTCTATAATCTCTACTACAGGTACCTCCTCTAGCGAGACTATTTCGTAGGATATCTCCACCTCTTGATTGACGTATTTGCCGATAAATTCGGAAGGGATTTTCTCTATAGGGAGCGCTTGCCATAAGCTGGTGGCGATCCACTCTTTTTCAAAAAACTTACCCCCAGTAGTTACACTTTGAGGTTCCTTCCACACTAAAGTAACGGCCTTCTCCTCGCCGATGGTATAGGTATAAGGAGGGCTAACTGCCAAAAGAGTGTTATGAATCTTTCTTGTCGCTTCATAATCCGGCCGTTGTTGACTCTTTATTACGATATAACAAACAAAAAGGAGAAGAATTACCACCATAACCGCAATTATTACTTCTCCACTCGATCTCTTTTTGCCATTCATACTATTCCTCCTTTCTCTTAGAGATAGCCTCTTTATATTTTTTTAAGGCTATCAATAAGTTCTCGTTATCTTGTGGTGCCTGAGATGAATCAGCCACAAAAGTTTCGAATTCTTCTTTGCTGAGAATAGCAAGGAAGTATTCGATGGTCATTGCAGGTAGAAAGTAGTCTTGAGAGTTTATCCGTTCTATCTCTTTTCCAATGACCTCTTTGGCTTTTTCTGCTTCTTTAGAGCCGAAAACAAAAACCGGACTTTTTTTGCCTACTCCTTCTGCTCCTTCGACCGGGTCATTGAAGCTCCCGAGTTTCTCCTGAAGCATCACAATCATTACTTCCCCCTCTTTTGGAGAGTTTTTCTCGAGATCCTCGGTGACAAGTAATTTAAAATTACTCTCGCTAACCTTTACTGTTCTAATATCCATATCTATCACCTCCTTAAAATTGTTAATTTTATCTGACTAAATTATATAAAATTGTAGTGCATTTGTCAAGCAGCTTAATTCCTCTAATCGGTGGTTTAATAAGGGGATTTGTGCTATATTTATCAATTATGAATAAAAAATTATGAATAAAATAATTTTAGTTATTATAGGCGTTGTTGTTATTGCCTTAGTTATTTTTGGAATAAGGTTTTTTAGCGGTGAAGACAGCTGGATTTGCCAAAATGGGGAATGGGTAAAACACGGAAATCCCAGCGCCCCAAAACCGACTGAGTCCTGCGGTGAATCCCAGAACCCGCCAGAAGAAACTTTAATTATAGTTAATACTCCCAAGCCGAACGATATGATTTCAAGCCCTCTTGAAGTCACAGGAAAGGCCCGCGGTGGTTGGTATTTTGAAGCTTCTTTCCCATTACGGCTTTTAGATGAAAATGGCAAAATAATTGCCTTCACAAATGCTCAGGCCCAAAGCGATTGGATGACCAATGATTTTGTTCCATTTAAGGCTATGCTTGAGTTTGCGCCTCCTGTGTCAGCAACAGGCACTTTAGTTTTAGAAAAGGATAATCCTTCTGGTTTGCCGCAGAATGCAGCTCAAATAACGATTCCTATCCGTTTTAAGCAAACCCAAACTTCAACAGTTAAGGTATTTTTTAATAACGACAAGATGGATCCGGAATATTCTTGTAATAAAGTTTTTCCAGTTGAAAGAGAAATTCCAAAAACTCAAACAGTAGCTAGAGCGGCTTTGGAAGAGTTGCTCAAGGGTCCGTCAGCCGCTGATAAAGCAGCTGGCTATTTTACCAGTATCAACTCCGGAGTGAAAATTCAAAAATTAACCATTGAAAACGGGGTAGCTAAGGTTGATTTTGATGAACAATTGGAATTTCAAGTAGGCGGTTCGTGTCGGGTGGCGGCAATTAGCGCCCAAATTACTCAGACCTTAAAACAATTTCCGACAGTGAAAAGCGTCATTATTTCAATCAACGGAAGGACAGAAGATATTTTACAGCCTTAAAGATAGTATAAATTATTTTGAATTTAAAAATTAGAAAGGAATTAACAAAAAAGTCGAGATAAAAATTAAATTAACTAAAAATATGAGCGATAAAACAAAAAATTATTTGGGCATTGCGATTATTGTTGTAATGCTTATGTTTGGTTTTGCGGCTCTTAGCTACGTTAGCTCTTATTCCAATTATGTTGATTCATACTCAAAGTCGATTCAGCCGTCTTCATTTCGGAGTTTTTCAGTTTCCGGCGAAGGCAAAGTAGTGGCTATTCCGGACGTAGCTCAATTTACCTTTAGTGTGATAACCGAGGGTGGGAAAAACATCGCCAATCTGCAGAAAGAAAATAGCGAGAAGGTAAATAAGGCGATTGAGTTTGTAAAGGCTAATAAAGTTGAAGCCAAAGACATTAAAACCCAAAATTATAATTTAACTCCGCGCTATCAATATTATAGTTGCCCTCGGACTGGCGGATCCTGTCCTCCTCCGGAAATTGTAGGTTACACTATAACTCAAACAGTTTTGGTTAAGGTAAGAGACTTCAACAAAATCGGGGATATTGTGGTTGGCGTTGTTCAAAACGGTGCTAATTCGGTCTCCGAACTTTCTTTTACTATTGACGATCCAACTAAAGTTGAAAATCAAGCTCGAGCCGAAGCCATTAACAAAGCAAAAGAAAAAGCTAAAGATGTTGCCAAAGCCGGCGATTTCCGGGTGGGTCGGCTGCTGTCTATCCAGGAAGGATATATCCAACCATTTTATACGTACAAAGAGATGGCGCCTCTAGGACTCGGAGGTGGTGGCGAACCCAGTGTCCCTCCAATTATTGAACCAGGCTCTCAAGAGGTGACTGTGAGTGTTACTTTAACTTACGAGATAGAATAATAACTTTAAAGGACTAAAAACTTATACTATTTTTGTAGCCTTGATTAATGGTGGAATTTCAAATTCTTAAAAAATCAGAGAAGGCATCAAAAAAGGAGATTTAGTTGATTTTATATGGCAATTTTCAACCTCAAAACTGAAGGTCGGATAGTAAAGATATTAAAAGATGGAGGCATCTTAAAGTTAAAATGCCCCCGAGTAATATATCACCAAACTGGTTTTTAGCGATTAAATTTCCGTATAGACAATTTTTATGAAAAGAAAAAGACTTCCTAAAAGCCTGCGAAAATATATTCGTCAACAAAAAGCTCGCCTCCGGCGAGAAATTTTTGATATTGAAGAACAGAAAAGACGGATTGAACAGCTTTACCCCCACACTAAACAAGGATAGTAATTCTTACCGAAGCCAGGCTCAAAAATTCTTAATAATGATAAGAGATAAGCCATGATTTAAATCTTGATCATCACGGAATTATTGAGCTTCACAATCCTTGTTTAGTGTGGGGGTTTATAAAAAATTTTAGAAATGATAAAGTTGAGTCATGGACTTTAGTGAAGTCATAAAAAAACGTCAATCCATTCGGGTTTTTAAAAAAGAAGAAATTAATTCGGATAAATTAGAAGAGATTTTGGAAGCGGTTAACTCCGCTCCCTCGGCTGGCAATCTCCAGGCTTATAAAATTTATGTTGTTCGAAAATCTGAGATTAAAAAGAAATT
>CAYISL010000020.1:0-8416 GCA_964366075.1 uncultured Candidatus Saccharibacteria bacterium | reverse complement strand
CCTAACCTCTGACGGCGAACACGATTGCGGAAATCACTGGGAAGCGGTGATGTTTAGCGCTAAATATAAATTAAGCAATCTTACGGTAATTGTTGACAGAAATAATATCCAGATAGACGGTTTTACCGAAGAGGTGATGCCCTTAGAGCCTTTGCGCCATAAATATGAATCTTTTAACTGGCATGTTTTAGAAATTGACGGCCATAATATTGAAGAGTTTGTAGACGCTATTAACGAAGCTAAAGCCATCTACGAGAAGCCGACGGTTATTATTGCTCATACTGTTCCTGGTAAAGGCGTGAGTTTTATGGAGCAAGAATATTTATGGCACGGCCGGCGTTTAAGCGAGGAAGAGGTAGAAAAAGCCTTAGAAGAGCTAAGAGCTTCGGCTAGAAAAATCAAAGGTGAATAATAAATGAAAATTAGAAATATCGCTTTGCTATTTAGTTTGACCATCTTAAGTATCAGTATTGGTTTTTCAATAAGATTAGTTAAAGAAAAACTTCCTTACCAAAACATCGCTACTAAATCGGAGCCAATTTCTCCGGAGATTCTTTCTGCCTCCCCGCCTTTAATGAACGTCAATCCTCCAATCGAGTTAATTTTTGTCGGAGATATCCTACTTGACCGGGGTGTTTACCAAATTATCCAGAGATTTGGTAAGGGCGACTTTCGTTTTCCCTTTGTCAAATTAGCTGACAAGCTTCAAAAGGCCGATTTAGTTTTCGGAAATTTAGAGGGACCAATATCAAACAAAGGTCAGGATTTGAGGAAAATTTATTCTTTTCGAATGTCCCCTGAAGCTATCTCAGGGCTGAAATTTGCGGGTTTCGGCATTTTATCAATAGCCAATAATCACATTGGTGATTGGGGGAAGGAAGCTTTTAATGATACTCTTTCTAATTTAGAAAATGCCGGCATTATTCCTATTGGCGCCGGCCGTAACTATAAAGAAGCTTATCAGGCAAAGATTTTAGAAATTAAGGGAATAAAAATCGCTTTTTTAGCTTTCTCTGATTTTCTTTCTTATCCTGAAGCTAAAGAGAATGAAGCTGGTATAGCTGTTGCTAATAGTGATAAAATAAAATTAGCGATTAAAGAGGCAAAAGAGAAAGCCGATTTGATAGTTGTTTCCTTCCACTTCGGCGAGGAATACCAAAAGATAGCAAGCTTCCGCCAAGAAGAATTAGCTCAATTAGCTATCGATGGCGGAGCGGATTTAGTGATCGGGCACCATCCTCACGTGGTTCAGTCACTTAAAGAATCCAAGAGCAAGTATATCGCCTACAGTTTGGGAAATTTTGTATTTGATCAAGGGTTTTCGCAAGAGACTATGGAGGGGGGATTACTAAAGGTAGAGATTAATAGCAGGACTAAAAGTATTGAATCAGTGAAGCTTGATTACATTTGTCTAAACAATTATTTCCAGCCGGATTTCTGTTAGGAAAATCAATTTTAAATGATTAAGACCGGAGCCAAATTATCCGAAAAAATTTTTACTGATGGCATAGAACAAAAAGCCACCCGCGATGGTTACGGCGAAGGCTTAGTAATCGCTGGCGAAAAAAATCCTAATGTGGTAGTGCTTTGCGCTGATGTTACAGAATCAACTCGTTCTCAAGATTTTGCCGAGAAATTTCCCGAAAGATTTTTTGAAGTGGGCGTTGCCGAACAGAATATGGCAGCTATCGCGGCTGGATTAGGCGTCTCCGGCAAAATCCCTTTTATTTCCTCTTACGCTATTTTTTCGCCGGGTAGAAATTGGGAGCAAATTCGGACCACTATTTGTTACAACAATTCCAATGTCAAAATAGCTGGTAGCCATAGCGGTGTTTCTGTTGGTCCGGATGGTGCTACTCATCAGGCCCTCGAAGACATAGCCATTATGAGAGCCTTGCCTAATATGAAAGTAGTAGTACCCTGTGATGCTGTTGAAACTAAAAAAGCCACTATTGTGGCAGCAGAAATTAAAGGTCCAATCTATCTCCGTTTTGCCCGAGAAAAGAGTCCGGTTTTCACCACTGAAGAGACGTCTTTTAAAATCGGACAGGCAGAAATTTTTTGGGAGTCAAAAAATCCGCAAGTAACCATTATTGGTTGCGGACCAATTTTATATAACGCTTTATTAGCAGCTAAAGAATTAGAAAAGGAGGGGATCGGGATAATTGTTGTAAATAATCACACAGTTAAGCCGATAGATGAAGAAAAAATAATCGAGGTTGCTAAGTATTGTGGTGCAGTGATTACAGTTGAAGGCCATCAAATTGCTGGTGGGATGGGCTCGGCTGTAGCTGAGGTTTTAGCTAAAAATTATCCCGTACCGGTAGAATTTATCGGTATTAAGGATACTTTTGGCGAGAGCGGGTCTTCAGATGAACTGATTAAAAAATACGGCTTAGATGTCAATTCTATCAAAGAGGCAGTAAAAAAAATAATTAAAAGAAAATAAAAATATGTTTGATATTATTACAATCGGTACAGCTACTAAAGACATCTTTTTGCAAAGTCCGCTTTTTAGAGTAATAAAAGACCCGCAACATTTAAGCGAGGCAAAAGGATTTCCTACTGGCGAAGCCGAGTGTTTTGCTTTAGGCAGTAAAATTGAAGTCGAAAATTTAGTTTTTACTAATGGTGGCGGAGCGACTAATACGGCTGTGACTTTTGCTCGGCAAGGATTAAAAACCGCCAGCTTAATAAAAGTTGGTCAAGATGAGGCGGGTGAATCCATAATTAAGGAATTAAAAAAAGAAAAAGTTAATACTTTTGCGATTAGAGGAAAAAAAGAAACTACGGCACATTCTATTATTTTACTTACTCCTTCTGGCGAGCGGACCATTTTAGTTTATCGAGGTGTTTCGGAAACCCTTAATTCACAAGAAATTCCTTGGCGAAGATTATCTTTGCGATGGGTCTATTTAGCACCCGGCGGCATTTCTTTTGATCTACTTCAAAATTTAGTTTCTCATTTTACAAAAGAAAAGACTAAAATAGTAATTAATCCTTCAAAAACTCAATTAAGTTTGGGTTTAAAAAAAATAAAGTCAATCCTTTCGGCAATAGATATCGTTATTCTTAATCAAGAAGAAGCTTCTCGTTTGAGCAATATTCCTTTTCACAAAGAAAAAGAAATGTTTAACTTTTTAGATAAAGAAATAGGAGGAATTTTGATAGTTACTGAGGGTAAAAAAGGGGTAAAAATTTCTGACGGTAAATTTATTTGGCAAGCCGGGATTTTCCCAGAGAAAAAAGTGGTAGATCGAACTGGCGCCGGCGATGCTTTTGGCAGCGGTTTTGTCGCTGGACTGATGCAGTTGCAAAGCGCGCAAGACAAAGCGCAAAGCGAACGATTTGCGCCAAGCGATTTGCAATTTGCCATAAGATTAGGCTTGGCTAATGCTACTTCAGTTATTGAACAAATTGGAGCAAAAGCAGGGATTCTTAATAGAAAAGAATTTTTGAAATCAAAAAGATGGCAAGCCAATCATCTGAGAATTACGAAGAGGAAATTATAAGTATATGAATAACGGCCATGAAATAATCGCTAAAATTTTGAGAGCCGATAAAGACACTATTTTGAGCCTCGAGAAGAAAATGGAAGCCTTGACCGGTAAAGTGGGGGTTATTAATAAAATCGCTGAAGCTAATGAGAATGAAATACGCCAACACTTGGATATCTTAGGCATCGGTCGCCATGCCCTTGCTAAAGAAATTTACGATGCTTTGATAAGTAAAATGGAGGCCGATGACTGTTATTTTTTTGATTTTTTTAGAAGGCCTTCCTATAAGAAAATTGACGATTGTAACCGCGTTTTAGCTGAAGCTAAAAAGTTAGCGGGCAGTCCTCGAGGTTTTTTTCTAAAAAGAGAAAAAGCCGAAGAGCTTCTGAGAAACCAACCGCCTAAAAAAGTCCTTGAAGCATTTGGCTATCAGACAATAGAGCAAATGTTAGCTTCCCATGATTTTTACGACATTTTCAGTAGCCTCCGATTTGTAGAAAATCAAGAATGGCTGAATGAAGTTTTTCTAAAACAATACGCAAGTTTAAAAACTCAAGATTTCGAGTACCGAGAGATTAATATCAAAGCTTTGCCCGTCGAGTGGATAGAAACCACTCAAAACTTTATCAAAAAGAAATATCATAATATCTCACATCTTAAAGAATTAGGATTAGTATTTATTATACCTTTTAGTTTAGGTATTTCCGGTGAGACGATGAGAATGCTCAGTTTAATTTTCCATTACTTTAACGAAATCTTTTTTTATTCTAATCTTTTTGAAAAATGCGCCCACGATGAGCTGGATTTTGGTAAAAAATTAGTTTCACTTTTAAAAGGGGATGTTTTAGATAAACGTCTACCTGACTCAGAGCGGGCAAGTTGGTTAATAGTTCAGCGATACTTAGCCAAAGAGGATGAATATGATTGGCGACTTTCTGAGCCTCACGTTAACCCGGAAGTGCTTCACTGGCAAAAAGCCGAAGAACTCATCATTAAAGCAGGCGAGCGTGACGGTGATATAGCTAAAAGTCTTTCTTTCTGGCGAGATTTAGATTGGGTTGGTCATTATTTTAGGGACGAAGTCGGCGTCGAGGTTATAATAAGTTTTAATCTCATTGACACGATAATGTCTTTAGTTAAAGAAAAAGAGTTTGTTAAGTATTTATACCATCAGCAAGAAGCCCTCTGGAATAAAATTTTTATTGAGTATTTAGGGCAAGAGAAATTAGAAGAATTAATTAAAGAGAATATAATTAAGGGGTATATTGAGCTTTAATATGAAATCTTTAATGCAAATTATTAAGGAAGCCGAGCAGAATAGAGTGGCGATTGGCCATTTTAATATTTCGAATTTTGAAGCCTTGAAGGCGATTTTCGAGGCAGCACGCGGATTGAACCTTCCAGTGATTATCGGGACTTCTGAGGGCGAGAGAGATTTTATTGGGGTTCGACAAGTGGTGGCTTTAATAAAAAGTCTTCGGGAAGAATTTGACTACCCGATTTTCTTAAACGCCGACCACTCCCATTCTTTAGAAAAAGTTAAAGAAGCATTAGAGGCAGGTTACGATATGATCCATTTTGACGGTTCGCAGTTAAGCTACGAAGAGAATATCAAAAAGACAAAGGAGGTAGTGGACTATGTCAGACAGTCAACAGTCCCGCCCCAAAGGGGCGAGGCTCGCCCAATATTATTGGGCGGCAACAGTCAACATTCAACAGTTTTAGTTGAAGGAGAGCTTGGATATTTAAGGGGCACTTCAGAAGTTCGTAAAGAGGCGATAGAGATAAAACAAGAAGATTTGACTAAGCTGGAGCAAGCCAAAGAATTCGCGGAGAGAACCGGTGTTGATCTTCTAGCAATAGCTGTTGGCAATATTCATGGGATGATGGAAAATTCGCCTAATCCAAAGTTCGATATTAACAGGATCAAAGCCATAAAAGAAGCGGTTAACGTACCGTTAGTTTTACACGGCGGCTCTGGGACGCCGGCTGAAGAGGTTGTATCAGCCATTGAAGCTGGTATTTCAATTATCCATATCAATACCGAACTCCGTTTAGCTTGGCGTCAAGGCATAGAAAGAGTGCTTAAAGAAAATCCCGAAGAAATTATCCCTTACAAAATTTTGCCGCCAGTGATTGGAGCAATGAGAAAGATAATAGAGACAAGATTGAAATTATTTAATAAGCTGGTATAATAGGAGTAATCACGAATATACGAATTTTATTTAATATGCGAATATTAAAATATATTTGGTATATTTGTCTTACATTCGTATATTAGCGATTACTCTTATGGAACTACAGGCGCAAAAACGAGAAATTTTTGGGAAAGCCGTAAAATCCTTACGGAAACAAGGATTAATTCCGGCTGAGCTTTATGGCCATGGCATTAATAATATCCATCTTTCTGTCCGAGAAAGTGATTTTTTAAAAATTTTTAAAACAGCTGGAGGAAGTACGGTGGTTAATTTGGAGATTGAAGGCGAGAAGCGCCGTCAGGTTTTAATTCATAATGTTCAGTTCGATCCTCTAAGCCAGAAAGTTGAAAACATCGATTTCTATCAAGTTAAAATGGACGAGAAAATTAAAGTCGATGTGCCTTTAGAATTTGTTGGTGAGGCGCCAGCCGTAAAAAGCCTGGAGGCTATTTTAGTAAAAGCCATGCGGGAATTAGCGGTTGAGGCCTTACCAGGTAATATTCCTTCAAAGATTACTGTCGATCTTTCTGGGTTAACTGATCTTGGCAAGAATATTTATATCAGAGATTTGCCAGTGCCAGCGGGAGTTAAATTTTTGGTTGATGAAAATACGGTAGTAGCTTCAGTAGTTGAACACGCCGCTGAAGAGGTACCCGCGCCGGAGATTACTGTTGAAGAAGTGAAAGTAGAGAGCGAAGAAAAACGGGCGGCTAAAAGCGTCGAAGAAAACCAGCCCGAATCCTAAAATTTCTTATGATCACCTCACCAAAACCTTCTGTTTTGGTTGATATTAAAGGCAAATCCGCCCCATTTTTAAAATTACCTAAGAGAATTAATTTTAAATACTCCGAAAGTCTTTCGCTGAGGTTAAAGATACTTTTATCTCATTTTGTAAAGATTTTTAAGGTGGCTGTTTTTCTTTTTATATTTTTGGGGCCAATGCTGAATTTCGTTGTTGCTCCATCGGTCTATCAAAGGGTTTTGGCGGCTCCTTCAAGTGAGGAAGAAAGACGGGCATTAGAAGCTGAACTAAAAGCTATTGAAGAAGAGATTGCTCGCTATGAAGAGGATATTAAAGATTTTCAATCCCAGGCTAAAACCTTAAAACAAGAGATGACCCGCTTAGATGCCAAGATTTCTAAAATTAATCTTCAGATTAAAGCTACTAATTTGACCTTAAAAAAGCTTGACCAAGAGATTGTTTTGACTGAAAAAAAAATTGCCACCACAGAAATTGAAATGGATCTCCATAAGGACAATTTAGCTAAAACCCTGAGAAACATCTACGAAGAAGAAAGCACTAATTTAATTGAGATACTCTTAAAGAACCCTACTCTTTCCGATTTTTTTGGCAAGATAAATAATTTAGTTACTATTCAAGATAATATTCGTCTGACTTTGGAAAAAGTTACCAATCTGCGTGAAGACTACATTGACCAAAAAGAACAGCTGGCCTTAGAGCGAGCAGATGCTGATTCTCTTAAGGCTTGGCAGGATTCCCAAAGACAGGCTCTAAAAAATACTAAAAGCGAAAAGGATCGACTTTTAGCTGTCACCAAAGGTCAAGAATCTCGCTATCAGGAAATGCTTAAGAAATCAAAACAGACGGCTGCTCAGATTCGTTCCCGAATTTTCGAACTTTTAGGCGGTGGCGAACTTACTTTTGAGGAAGCTTACAAGTTAGCTAAGTTTGCTGAGTCGGCTACCGGCGTTCGGGCCGCACTTATTTTGGCGGTTTTAGATAGAGAGTCGGCTTTAGGACGCAATGTTGGCAAATGTAACTATAAAACTGCTATGCATCCCACACGAGACATCCCCATATTTTTAGAAATTGTTGAAGATCTAAAGATTAATCCAGATTCGGTCAGTGTTTCTTGTCCTAATACTGATGGAGCTTATGGAGGAGCAATGGGACCAGCTCAGTTTATCCCTTCAACTTGGATAATTTATAAAGCTCAAATCAGCCAGATTACCGGGAGTAACCCTCCTTCACCTTGGCGCAATGCTGATGCCTTTGTAGCGACCGCCTTATATTTAAAAGACGCTGGCGCTGTTAGCGGATCATTATCTTCTGAGAGAAAAGCCGCAGCTAAATATTACGCTGGCAGCCGCTGGCAGAGATTTCTTTGGACCTATGGCGAAAGAGTATTAGCTCGAGCTGAGGCCTTTGAAAAAGACATTGAAGTCCTTGGAAGCTAATCGAAGAGTCCATCAAGAGCTTTCCTTAGATCGACAGATTATTTCGGCTTTTGGAAGGTTTTTATTATTGGTTCTATATTACCGTCTAAAATTGACTCCAAATTATGCCAGGATTTTTTTAAGCGATGATCAGTTAAGCGATCCTGGGGGAAATTATAGGTGCGGATTTTTTCCGCCCGCTCGGCTGAACCAATTTGTGTTCTCCGTTGAGAGGAAATTTCTGCCCCCTCTTTTTCTTTTTGAAGTTCGTAAAGTTTAGCCCTAAGAATAGTCATTGCTTTTTCTCGGTTGCTGCTTTGCGAGCGTTCTACTTGGGAACTGACAGCAATGCCCGTTGGTTTGTGTAAAATCCGGACCGCTGTTTCAACTTTGTTGACATTTTGTCCGCCAGGGCCTGAGGATCTAAAGAAGGAGACTTCTAAATCTTGAGGATTAATCTGAATCTCAATATCTTTCGGTTCTGGAAGGATTGCAGATCGGAAGAGCACACGTCTGAACTCCAGTACCGAGTGGATATCTAGT
>CAYISL010000019.1:0-8454 GCA_964366075.1 uncultured Candidatus Saccharibacteria bacterium | reverse complement strand
GCTCCTAAATAGCGAATTTCTGCTTTCAGGTTATTTTTTTCGATAGTTTCCTGAAGTGTCTCAAGAACAGCCAATAATGGATAAATATGGCCGCCGGAACCGCCGCCCGTGACTAAGATTCTGATTTTATTAGTGTCCATTTTATTAATATTATAGCCTAAATCTTCTTAATTTTCACTAATGACAAGCTAAAACTCTCTATTTCAAAATAACTGGCTTGAGGCCAGTATTTTATATAACCCAGAGCCAAAATGGTTCTTATGGTGTAGTTTCATTCCCGACAGTGGTTGTCGGCTCAGGCGAGGTGTATTTGCGGACACGGATCCAATCCCAATAGGCTTCGTAGGCCTGTCCTGTAAAGGTGTCATCATATCTTTTTCCAATGGTAATTGCTTCGCTTGAAACTGTGTTACTGAAGTCGCTATTATAAACATCAGAACCTGTATCCAGATTTTTAGCATAAAGATTAACTGTTGCTGAAGTTTTAACTGAGATTCTTATCAGATACCAAACATTCAAGTTGATGTATTGTGCTCCGAGTGACGTCCAACCTCCATCATTCCTGACATAATCAGAACTTGGATGACTTAATAATCCAAAACTATTGGACGTTGAAACAAAGAAACCCGCGATTTGTTGACCATTTGTGGCTCTTGTTACTACCTTTGATCTGACTTCTTGGATAATTGGATTACTGAAAGTAGTCTGACTTTGCAATCTGCCTGTAGTAGATAAACCTTTTAATAGTCCATTTGCTACGGACCATCCAGTTGAATCAACTATATTCCATTTACTTGTATTTATTGAAGTGCCTGGGAAATCGTCAAAGAAGTCAAAGGTTGTGTCGCCATCTGAGGCAGAACTGGCAGAAGGGTTACCGTAATACATATAAATAGTAGATATCTGATTGCCGGGAATCGAAGGAACTTTTACCCAAATTTTTGTGGAAGCAGAATTACATCCGGATTCAAGCCAATAGTTAAGCTGAGTAGTTTTATCAGAGTCAGTAAATCTAATATCTCCGCAATCGGAGCGCATTTTACCAGCTGTTATCAGAGCCGCTGTATCAACAGTAACTAAAACCTGATAGTTTGTTAGGGTACTTGTTGTATTGTCCACAGTTACCGGTCTTCGATATGACCAGCCAGTTAGCCAGGGCTCGCTCGTAGAAGCAGCAATCGTTAAATTATAATTTGTGTCCCTACTCAAACTTCCTCCAGTGCCAGTGATAGTAACAGTGTAGGTTCCGGTCGGGCTTCCGGAAGTGGTGTTAATAGTCATTGTTGAATTACAAGTAGGATTGCAACTGGCAGGGCTAAAAGAAGTAGTAACTCCAGAAGGAGAGCCGGCAATGGTGCTAGAAAAAGATACACTTTGAGTCGTTCCTGATGCCAAAGTAGCAGTAACCGTAGTAGAGGTGCTGTTTCCCTGAATTACGGATCCGGAGTTAGGACTAACCGCTAAACTAAAATCAAAAGAAGGAGTGCTCGTAGCAGCTGAACGGTCGCTAATTTCCGATGGCACCAGACTTAAACTACTGCCAATTTCATAAAGTAAGGTAGTATTTCCGCCATCATTACTAACTATGTCTTTTCCTCCTCCGGCTTGATAGACCTTCGATTCCATTTGAGCGTTCAACTCCCAAGAGCCAGCAACATAAGTGTAGTAGAGGCCTTGGTTCGCTTTATTTATAGGATCGATTGGTAGAATAGATAAAGGATTAATTTTTAAGCTTCCAAAATTGATAGGAATCCAGCCAGAACCGTCAACTTTCTGCAGATTAGCAGTGCTTACACAGGCATATGTCCAACCGCCAGGAAGAGAGGGAAGACTTTGATTGGCACAAGTACTTGAAGCGTCAGGGAGAGAAATATAAACAGTGTTAGGAGCGCCTAAATAAAGATCAGAGTTTTCTAAGATACCCAAAGAGATTGCTTTATTGATAGTTGCTAATTCAGATAATCTTTCAGCATCGCGAGCTTCCCTAAGGAGTTCTACGGGATTGAGAACTACAAAGACCACGGTGGCTAAAACCGCTACAATACCTATGACGATTAATAACTCTAAAAGGGTGAACCCTGTAGTTTTTATCATAAGAGCGATTTTCTGGTGTGTTTTGAGATATTGGCGATTACGCCCATAGCGGTTAATAAAATTGCTAAAGAGGAACCGCCGTAGCTGGTAAAAGGCAAAGGCACGCCTGTGAAAGGAATTATACCACTGACCGCGGCAATATGGATTAAAGCCTGAAGGATAATGACAGAGGTGATGCCAATGCAAAAAATTTTAGCAAACGAATCAGGGGCGTTCTTGGCAATATTAACCCCCCGGGTTAGTAGCAATAAAAATACTGCTATTAGTGAAATCACCCCCACAAATCCAAATTCTTCAGCAAAAACCGCAAAAATAGAATCACCGATGGGTTCCGGCAAAAAACCAGCTTTTTTCAAGGTGGAATTCCCGTACCCTACCCCAAGAACTCCTCCGGAGCCGATAGCGGTAAGCGATTGCCTGAGATGAAAACTTTTGCCTTGAGGGTCAATATTTGGGTCTAGATAAGCTAAGACGCGATTTAATCGATAAGGGGTGAGATAAATGATAACTCCTAAAGCCAGGATTCCCACAAGGAAGGTTAGTAAAATAAAGGATAGTTTAGCTCCGCTTATAAAATATATTGCCAAAGCTGCTCCCATAATAATAAGTAAGGCACTGGTACTCGGTTGCATCAAAAGCAGGGTGCCAATTAAAGCCGAGATGATAAGAAAAGGCAGAAAACCCTCAAAGAAACTACTTCGACGCTTTGTTTTTGAGCCAAACCAAACAGCTAAATAGGCAATAAAAGTGAATTTTAAAAATTCAGCCGGCTGAAAAGAAATTGGGCCGATTTTTAACCAGCGTTCGGCGCCATGGATTTTCATCCCTAAAGGAGTAATTAAGACAACTACCAAAGCGGCGATATTTAGAAAAAGCAGAAAGAAGGCAAATTTTTCTAAATGCCGGTAATGGATTTTATAAGTCAACAAAAACCCTACACCCCCTACTAAAAATCCATAGAAAATTTGATGTTTTAAATAGTAAAAGGTGTCATCAAACTTTACTTTCCCTAATTCCGAAGAGGCGCTAGAAAGAATAGCCAAACCAAAAATAGCTAAAGCCCAAACAGCGATAATAAGAAGATAATCCGGATGATGACCTTTAGGTTTCATAATTGATTCTTAATTAAGATTTGATTATTTGCCCACTTCTTTTGCCGTTAAATCTCGAATCTTCTATAGCGATAACTCCATTGATAATCACGTAGGCGGCTCGGCTTTCTTCGTTTAAATTATTCAAGTCAAACAGAGATAAATCAGCAAAATAACCTTCCTTGACTAAACCCCTTAATTTTAAGGAAAACTTCTGAGCTGGTTCAGAAGTAATTTTTCGAATACCCTCTTCAAATGTTAAAAGTTTATGGTTCTTGATTAAACTAAGATATTTGGGAAAAGTCGCCAGCGACCGAGGATGAGCTAATATCTTTTGTTGGCGATAATTTCCTTTGGGAGAAATCGGATAACTGGCATCATTCGAGGCAATAAAACTTTGCCGATTGCCAATCGCTTGAATTAATCCTCGCTCACTACTATCTTTCATAAAAATTATAGCTTTCATTCGACAGAGTCTCATAATTTTCATTACGGTTTTAGGTAAGGATAATTTCTGATTTTTACTGATCTCACTTAAATTTTTACCTATTAAATATTCATTTCCCGGTGCCTGAGAAATTATAATCTCGTTGCCTTTAAATTTCAGCCCTTTTATTTCTTCTAAAATCTGTTGCTCTAAAGGAAGAGGGATTTTTTTGAGAATTAAGTCAGGGCTTTGTCTCAACCATTCTGGTATTAAAGCGTTGATAGAGTGGGCACTAAAATCATAGGGATAAAAATCAAAATTAATATCAGCTTGATGGGAAAATTTATCAAGGGCTTCAAGGGAGAATTGCCAATCTTCCTGATTACCCTGTTTAGGTCGAAGGTGACTGATTTCTGTTTTTACCCCGGTCTCAGTGGCTAATTTAATAATTTCACTGATTGAGTCCATCAAGTTGGCTCCGTAATCTCTGAGATGGACTGTTAAAACTTTATTTTTCAAAGCAGTCAGCTTGGCTAACTCTTGTAATTCAGGATAAGGGGCGTTGCCGCTAGAACTATAAGCCAACCCCAAAGATAAACCTAACGCACCTTGCTCAAAAGCTTCTTCTAAGATATTTTTTAATTTTTCTAATTCTCCTTCGGTTAAATCTCGATCCTGATAAGGAAGGCTAAAATATCTTGATTTATCCGGTTCTTTAAATAAGAAGGGGTTTCGGATAGTGGAATGACCGATTAAAGTGCCAAAATTAACTCCTAACTTAATTCGTTTTAGCACTTCAAAGAAATCATCTAAACTCCTCCAACCAACGCTAAATTTCTCAATATCCCCCCATTTTTTAACTGATTCCAGAGTCCCTTTCATTAAAGGAGCTAAGGAAGAACCGCAGTTGCCGCCGACAATGGTGGTTACTCCTTGGAGAAGAAAGCTTTCCTGAGAGGGATTAGAAAATAAGGTTAGATAATGGTCAGAGTCAGTATTGATATCAATAAAGCCCGGAAGTAAATGCAATCCCCTCGCCTCAATAACTTTGTCAGCTTTTTTATAGCTCAAACGTCCCCCCACCGCCGTAATTTTATCGTTTTTTATCAATACATCCCCAAAAAATGATTGCTTACCCGAACCATCAATAATTTGAGCATTTTTGATAAGGATAATCACTATTTTATTATACAATAAAAAAAGCCCCAACAAGTTAATGGGGCTATTTCTAATCACAATTAATCACGATATTAGTTACTTGAGAGCTCAACCCTTTTAATCTATATGGCGCCAAAACCAGCGAATTGAATACAGGATAAAAACAATGAATAATCTATTCATAATCCTTAAAAACTGAGACCCAATGACCCATTCCGGTTCTTCATACCGAGTTTCTTGCTCGTAGCGTTTATACAGCTGAGTCATCCAGTTATCTCCATAAAGGATCGCCGTGATTATCTTTTTCATTCTTTATCTCCCTTCCGTAATTATAAAAACGATTATTAATTTCCTCTACCGTTTTTCCTTTCTTAAATTTTAAAAGGGCTTACGATGATTTTGAAGTTTAAAGAAATCTGTCTAAGAAAAATAACACTAATCCCATTGAAGCTACCAAGCCAGAAATAATCCAAAAACGCATTGTTACTTTTGTCTCCGGCCAGCCAATAGCTTCAAAATGGTGATGAATAGGGGCAGAAATAAATATTTTCTTATGAAAGACCCTTTTTGAGAATACCTGAAGAATCACTGAAGCAGACTCCATTATTAAAATAAAAGCAAAAAAAGGCAAAAGCAAGGTGGTGTTGGTTAGCATTACTATCACGCCCAAGGTAACCCCCAAAGACATTGAGCCAGTGTCGCCCATAAAAAATCGGGCCGGGTAAATATTGAACCATAAAAATGCCAAAAGCGCACCAGCAATCACGCCAGTAAAACTGGCTAAGTGGTAGCGACCCTGGACAAAAGCAACAACCGTTAAAGCAGCAAAAGCAGTCAACATTACTCCTCCAGCTAAACCATCAAGGCCGTCAGTTTCGTTAGTTGAAAAAGCCGAAGCCACCACAATAAAAATAAAAATTGGAATATACCACCAGCCGATATTAAAATCTCCCAGGAAAGGAATATGAATAACATCCCAATCAAGACGGAAGTAAAACCAGGAAGCGCCGATTAAGGCTACGAACAAATAGAGAAAGATTTTCTGGGTCATACTTAATCCCCCACCCCTGGAGCCAATTTTAAAAACGCCTAATAAATCATCAGCTAAACCAAAAAGAGCGGCGCTTACTAAAGCAGCTAAAGGAAGATAAGTTTGAGCCCGATCGACAAAACTAAAATAGTCCCAAAAGCCATCAAAAATTAGAGAGAGAAGCCAAAGGATAAAAGCCACTCCCAAAGTCGTCAGCCAAATCAAAATGCCGCCCATCGTTGGTGTACCGGCTTTTTTAGTATGGAGTTGAGCAAATACCGGCGCTCCTTCAGTGCGGATCTGCTTGCCCATTCGGTATTTGTAAAGATAGTGTGTTAAAGCCGGCGTTAAACTTACGGCCACTAAGAAAGAAATTGTTGTTAAAATTAAAATTCTTACAACTTGGGCAACTTCAAAATTCATTTTTCTTTATATTTTTTATCTTCTGTCGATTCCCTCTCAAGCCTGCCTTTGGTTCGTACGGCAACTCTCGGAGCTCCGACGGGCTTGGTTCCTGATCCGCCAGTCGGCGGAGAAGGACCGTCGGAGCGAGAGCGTAAGGCGGCGCTCGCCGCTGGAGCGAGCGAACGCCTGGTGCCGGTACGAACCAGAGGCAGGCGTCCCCTTATTTAAAACTATAGGCTTCTTTTATCCAGTCAAGAAGGACTTGGGTGTCATTAAATCTGTCTTTAGATCCCAAAACAACTATCAATAGCGGGAAATTAAATTTGCCATCCTTGTATTTAAAAATCGATATTAAATTCCCGCCTGCTTCTTCAAGAAAACCTGTTTTGCCGCCAAGGAAGTCAGGTCGGCCAGCGAATAAATTGATGTTTTTGATATCCTTGTAATTTTTTTGGGTAGTTATTTTAAAAATTTCTGGATGATTCTTTAAAATATAATTGGCTAACATCGCTAAATCGTTCGAATTAGATTGGTTAGAAACCGAGAGACCCGTAGGGTCAAAAAGAGTAGTTTGACTCATTCCTAATTCTCGGGCTTTAGTTTGCATAACTTTAACAAATTCCTCTGAGCTAAAGTAAGCTTCGGCTAAGGCAGTCGCTGCATTATTACTCGATGCCAAGAGCATTATTTTTAAAAGATCGTCTATTTTATAAGAACCATTTATTTTTAAATCGCCGGCTCCTCCAGCGACTGTAACAGCATTTTGACTAACAATGATCTCTTTTGAGGTGTCAAGCTGTTCTAAGGCAACAATTGCTGTCATTAGCTTGGTTAAAGAAGCAATGGGCCAGCGATGAGAGCTATCCTTATTCCAAAATATATAGCCACTATCCAAGTCCTTAACCAAAGCAGCGGCTACATCAACTTTCGGGTCTAAAACACCCCAATCTCGTAGAGGGTAAGTATTTATAGGAGGCAAGGAAAAAACTGAAGAGTTTTTAAGACCTTCCGAGGCAGACTCTTTTGGCGGCGGCGAATATGAATCCGGTAAAACCTTGTCGCCGCCATTTCTGTTCCCAAAAACTTCTGGTGAGGCAGCGGTAAGGTAATTATTAGATGGCGCTAAGGGAGTTTCGCTTATATCAAGATTAGCTGATTGATGATGCCCAACGCCTGGAGTAAATGATGTTAAAATCAGGAGAATGAGAGCAAAAACCAAAGGCAAATAACTGGTGTTTATATTCATAGACAATAAAATTTAGAGGCTGATATTAATTTTATCAATTTCTTGATATTTTTTAAAATCTGGCAGTTCCTCGGTTTTGTTTATTCCCAAAAGTTTCAAAAAATCAAAAGTTACTTGGTAAAGATAACTCATGGGTTTTTTGGGATTAGTAAATCTTTCAATCAATCCCCGCATTAATAAACTTCTCAAGATGAAACTTGAGTTGACGCCCCGGATATATTCAATTTGGGCTCGGGAAATAGGTCCTCGGTAAGCGACAATAGTTAGAGTTTCCAGACTGGCCGGAGTAAGATTTTCCTCGAATTCTTCACGAATAACTTTTGAGAGAAGATCGCTAAATTCTGGAGCGCTAACTAATTGAACTTTCTGATTGTCAATCAGTAAGCGAAGACCCTTGTTTTCATTTTCTAAAACTTTTTTTAACTCCTGGGCTGTCTTCTCTATCTCTGGAAGTTCAATATCAAGAATTTTAGTTATTTTTTTAAAGCTTAAAGATTCGCCGTAGATAAAAAGCAGAGCCTCAAGCTTTGCGACACTTTTCATTTCTTGAAATTTGATTTTATTATAATATCCGAGAAATTTCTTTCTTGTTCAACTTCTAAGTGGTAATCTTGGAGGATGTGAAGTAAGGCTAGAAAGCTAATAATAATCTCGATTTTGGTTTTTTGTTTGTTGAGTTCCTTAAAGTTAATTTTAACATTTTTATTCAATCTTTCCAATATTTCAGCAATTTTTTCCTCGAGTTTGATGGCTTTTAAAGTAATCTTTTGGACATCGGGCAAGAGGTCTTTTAGGGAGTTAAAAATTTTCTCCATCATTTTTCCTAAAATAATTAGGTTGACATTAGATGGCGGATAGAAAGCTGCTTTAGCGTTTTGAAGAAACTCTCGAGTATAGAGATGGCGTTTTTGAGAAACCAGGCGGGCTATTTCTTGAGAAGCTTTTTTAAACTCTTTATAAAGTATCAGGCGCTGAGTAAAATCTTTTATTTCCGTCTCTTCCT
>CAYISL010000018.1:7788-8481 GCA_964366075.1 uncultured Candidatus Saccharibacteria bacterium | reverse complement strand
ATACTTCTCCGGGTAGAGTAGTGAAAATCCAACTCTCTGATTTTACCAGAGTAGGAGCGATAACCTTGAATACCGGGGAAGATAGTGCTTGGACAGCAGTCATTGACACTACTAATGGCTACGCCTATTTTGGGACTCTTACTTCTCCGGGTAAAGTGGTAAAAATCCAACTCTCTGATTTTACCCGAGTAGGAGCTATTACCTTGAATACCGGTGAAAACATACTGGAAGCAGCAGTCATTGACACCACTAATGGCTACGCCTATTTTGGGACTTTTACTTCTCCAGGTATAGTGGTGAAAATCCAGCTCTCTAATTTTACCAGAGTAGGGGCGATAACCTTAAATACTGGGGAAAATGAGCTCCGGCCAGCCGCAGTCATTGATACCACTAGTGGCTATGCTTATTTTGGGACCGCTACTTCTCCAGGTAAAATAATTAAAATTAACCTCTCTACTTTTGCTACTTCTACTACTTTAACCTTGAATACCGGGGAAAACGATCTCTACTCCGCAGTCATTGATACTACTAATGGCTATGCTTATTTTGGGACCGATACTTCTCCGGGTAGAGTAGTGAAAATCCAACTCTCTGATTTTACCAGAGTAGGGGCGATAACCTTGGAGATTGAAGACTCTCTCCGCTCCGCCGTTATTGACACCACTAATGGCTATGCTTATTTTGGGACTGATA
>CAYISL010000018.1:7318-7688 GCA_964366075.1 uncultured Candidatus Saccharibacteria bacterium | reverse complement strand
CTTCTCCAGGTATAGTGGTCAAAATCCGGCTCTCTGATTTCACCAGAGTTGGGGCGATAACCTTAGCTAGCGGGGAAGACTATCTACGCTCCGCAGTCATTGATACCGCCAATGGATATGCTTATTTTGGGACTTTTACTTCTCCAGGTATAGTGGTCAAAATCCGGCTCTCTGATTTCACCAGAGTTGGGGCTATAACCTTAAATGCCGGGGAAGACAATCTAAACTCTGCAGTCATTGATACTAGTAATGCTTATGTCTATTTCGGGACCGAAACTTCTCCGGGTAGAGTAGTCAAAATTGATCTTAATGTTGCTTCAAGTAGTCCTCCTACCAGAGTAGGAGCTATAACCTTGAATACCGGGGAAAA
>CAYISL010000018.1:0-7218 GCA_964366075.1 uncultured Candidatus Saccharibacteria bacterium | reverse complement strand
CGATCTCTACTCCGCAGTCATTGATACCACTAATGGCTACGCCTATTTTGGGACCGCTACTTCTCCGGGTAAAATAGTCAAAATTAACCTCTCTACTTTTGCTACTTCTACTACTTTAACTTTGAATACCGGGGAAAACGATCTCTACTCCGCAGTCATTGATACCACTAATGGCTACGCCTATTTTGGGACCAATACTCATCCAGGTATAGTGGTCAAAATCCAACTCTCTGACTTTACCCGAGTAGGAGCTCTGACCTTGAATACCGACGAAGATAATTTAGCAGCAGCGGTCATTGATACTACTAATGGCTATGCTTATTTTGGGAGTTATATGCCTACAGGTATGGTAATGAAAATCCGACTCTCTGATTTTACTAGAATAGGAGCTGTAACCTTAAGTACTGAAGACTATCTATGGTCCGCAGTCATTGATACTACTAATGGCCATGCCTATTTTGGGAGTTTTAGTTCTCCGGGTAAAATAGTCAAAACATCTTTGCAATATCAGACCTTAAGCACCGCCAATTCTCAAACCATCACTGTTAATGGAAATTTAACATCAGGCGATGGAACAAACCCAGTAAACATTTTTGGCAACACTTATAATCCGACCATCAATGTCAGCGGCAACTTAACCAATAATGGTACTAGCACTTTTAGAAGCACTTCGGGAACTTTAACTGTCGGCGCTAACTGGTCAAACTACGGCGCCTTTACTCATAATTCCGGAACAGTCATTTTCAACGCTACCACTACCGGTAAAACAATCACTGACGGCGGTTCAGCTTTTTATAATCTTACTTTTAACGGCACTAATGGTGAATGGCTTTATAAAGATGGAGCTTCAACTGCTCCTTATCTGACTACTGTCCAGGCCGGCATCCCGATTTTTTTAAATGCCAAAACCGGTCCGGTTTCAGTTACTGGCGGCGAACTAAGGCGCGATTGGTATTTAGGCGTTCACGTAGTTGATGCCGCTGCTACTTCTACTAATATTGATACCGGCGACAACGATATTAGTATTATAGAAGCCACTGGCTCATCCACGGTTTGGAAATATGAAAATGGCAGTTGGGGCAATGGTTCTTCTACACAAACAACCGGTTCTGATGCTACCGGTAAAAATTCCCAGCCCAATGCCACTAGTTCTATTAGAATTCGCGAATACTCCAAGACTTCGGCCAGCACCGCTTATTACAAATATAATTTAACTATTAACGCTACCAGCACTTACATTGCTTATAATTATTACAATAATTACGGCAGCAAATATTTAGCTAGTGTCTCTAGTACGGCTCCGGATATTGATGCGGTGGTTGGTGAGTTGTGGCATAGAAGCGTCATCGCTAATCTTAATACGCCATACGACGCAGTTAATAATCCGCCGACCAAAGGTTCCTGGTATGCCGGAATGACTGCTGAATATTCCATTACTTTAACCCTTAGTACGACCACTATAAACTTTGGCTCTTTTTCTCCGGGAATGATCGCCACCGCCACCAATACCCTGACTGTGGAGACTAATAATCCTACTGGTTTTATTCTTAAAGTCACCCGCGATTTTACCACTTCTACAATGACCCTCGCCGGATTAGCCAATGCTACTAATACTATTCCTGACCAGACTGCTTGGAATTCCACTGGCAATGGCAATGCCACGACCACTGCTAACCTCGATGGCAATGGTCGGGTTTTAGCTTTCCGGGTGCGATATTCAGGGACAAACACCTCCAACTATAATTCTACTTGGTGGGGGATTGATGATACTGACGCTAATGCCAAGTTTGCCGGCTTTCCGCCGCCTTCATCCGAGACCAACACTATCGTCAACCGTACTTCCTCTTCTTCGCCCGCTACTGATACCGTCATTTTCTACCGCTTAAATGTGCCGGACAATCAATACATCGGTAGCTATTCGGGAACTATTACTTACACGGTAACGGTGAATCCGTAAAATTCGACGAAGCAAGAATCATGAATCATGAAGCAAGAAGCAAGAATAACAAAGTATGAATAATAAAATTAAAAATTTCACCGATTTAAATGCCTGGCAGGAAGGGCATAAATTGGTTTTATTAATCTATCAAATTACCAAAAATTTTCCCCAAGAGGAAAAATTTGGTTTGGTTGCTCAAATGAGGCGCGCCGCAGTTTCGATAACCTCAAATATTGCCGAAGGGTTTAGTCGGCAATCTTACGCTGATAAGATTCGATTTTATTTTATGAGTCAGGGTTCGGTTACTGAATTACAAAATCAATTGATAATAGCTAAGGATCTTAATTACATATCCGAAAAAGAATCGGAAGATATAATTCAAAAGACCGTCGATGTCCATAAAATAATTAATGGTTTAATTAAAGCGTCAAAAAATTATTCATAATTCATTATTCGTTATTCATGATTCACAATTCGTTATTCTTAATTCACGATTCATTATTCATGATTCGTGATTCACGATTCATTGACTGTGGATAACTCAGGTATATTTTTATTGTAAAAATAATATGGTATAATTTAAAAAAATCATAATTCACAATTCGCGATTTATGCTTCTTAATTCATGATTCCAAATAATTCAAAGGTCGTTTTCTAAAATTAAAAAATTTAATTCGTGATTCATGATTCATTATTCATGATTCGTGATTCATCAAACTGAGACAATGGAAAAACACAAAATTTTAGCGGGTAGTTTGGTCGGGATTATTATCATCAGTTTTGTCTATTTGGGGAATTTTCCTTTGCCAACTGAGATGGGGGATCTGGTTTCCGGTTATTTAGGTAGTACGGTCCAGGCTGCCACCACTAGCGCCTCTAGTCCCACCTTAATAGTTGATGTTTTAACTGCTCTTACTGTTAGCGTTACCACCGACAATTTTCCTAATTTACAGCCCGGAACAGCCATTAATGCTTCCTCCACCTTAACTATCACTACCAATGCTACTTCTACTAATGTAAAGGTAGGACGCGATGACACTGACACGACAATGGATTTAACTACTAGTTCAAGTATTAACATCACTGACCAAACTGCTTGGGATGGCAGTGGAAATGCCACAACCACTGCTAATTTACTTAATAACGGAGATGTTTTAGCTTTTCGGGTAACCTCCAGCACTACCCATGCTAATTTCTATAGTACTAGTTACTGGGGAACTGATGATGGAGCTAGCGTGGCTAAATACGCAGGTTTTGCTGCTACCTCTACGAACACTACGATTGCTGATTCAGGTAATAATTACAGCGCCACTGCTAGGAAGGTAAGGGCTCTTTATTATCTGGACGCTACTAGTACCCAGCAAGTTGGAACTTACAACGGAGGCATCACCTATACTATCACCGCCCAATAAAAATTAGAGTTATAGTCATTTATCAAAATGAGAGGATTTATTGGTATTAGTATATTTTTATTTATTGGCGGAACTTTTTTTGCTTTAGCGCAACCAACGGCTATCACTATAATGCCGGTTAAGTTTATGTTTGAATTAAAACCCGGCGATACTATTCAAGGCCGAGTGATTGTTGTTAATCCTAATGAGTTTCCTTTAGCGCTTAAACCAGAGATGGAAGATTTTGTGCCAGCCGCCGGCACTGCTGACATTAATTTTGTTCCTCACGCGCCCGGTACCACTGGTTTGGTTGATTGGATTAAATTTGGCACTGATTTGCTGGTTTTGGAACCCAAGGAGCAAAGAGAAATTTCTTTTGAAATTACCGCTCCTCCTGATGCCACGCCCGGCAGTCATTTCGGCGTCTTGTTCTTCAAGACTCAACCAGTGCCTGGTCAAGAGGGGACATCATTAGTGATAACTACTAGAGTAGGGTCACTAATTTTAGTGGCGGTCCCAGGCAATGTTTCTCGGACCGGGGAGTTAAGGGGGTTTGGCGGACCAAAATTTGTCAGTAAAGGACCAGTAGAATTTTTAGTAGGATTTCTTAATACCGGTACTGTTCACTATGAGCCGGATGGCATTGTTATTGTAAAAAACATTTTCGGTCGGAAAATGACAGAAGTTCCCATTCAGGAACAGTGGATTTTGCCAACCGGAATGAAAACTTTAAAGGCTGTTTGGCCCGCCGGCTATCTTTTTGGTTATTTTAAAGCGTTTTTAGAGATAAAAGACGGGGCCGGCAACAGTTATTACGCCAATTTAACTTTTTGGGCTTGGCCCTGGAAGGAAAGTTTGATTGTCTTAGCGATTCTGATAGTCATTATTCTTGGTCTGCAGTTTATCAAAAAGAGATTTAAATTTACGATTGCCCGTCGCCCCTAATAACCCATTTCCATTTGTTTTCAATCTAAGGACTCCGCAAGTCCTTAATATTAAGGACTTGCGGAGTCCTTAGATTATTCGAGAGCGACGGCTTTTATTTCTTCCAAATCCATTTCTTTAAGCCACTCCAAAGTGTCTTTTTTGTATTGTTCTGATCCGCCAAAGAGTTTCAAAAGAAATTCCCTTTGGGTAATCGAAGGGAAATTTTTTATTCCTATATAATCAAGAAAACTGCTCCACCGGTAGTGTTCTAAAAATTTTATTACTTCCTTATAGTTTTTGATTTCCTTATTTCTCCACCCTGAGAACTTAAGATCTAAAGCATTTAAATGAATATAATATGGGAGATGAATAAAATGAGATTCTTTGTTGACATGAATTGATTTATAACGTCCTTGAAATAAAACCCCATTTCGTTCGTATTTTTCATTGAAATACTTTGCGTATCCCATATTAAGTTTTGTTATAAATTTAACTACTCCTCCATCTAGTAGAGGTTTTAGAAGTAAGTGATAGTGATTAGGCAATAAACAAAAAGCCAAGATTTCTACTAATAAATTTCTTTTAACTCTCTCCTTTCTCTTTTGAGTAATAATATAAGGACTTGCGGAGTCCTTAGATTGGATTTTCCTAAAATAGTAAGTAAGGTTATTTACTGGTTCTATATCATTAAATTCAAATAAATCATGAATAAATCGAAGATAGTCTCCCTCATCTAAGAAGATTTTCCGCTTATCGACTCCCCGGTTAAGAACATGATAAATTTGGCCAGTTACTGTTTTTTCTCTCATATTAAGAATCTAATATACCTATAATCTAAGGACTCCGCAAGTCCTTAGGTTATGAAATCTAAATTTTATGTGTTTTTTATGATATTATTAAGATAATTAAGGCAAAAGGGTTTTGTAAGTTCGAAAATTGGAGGATGTTAAATATATTAATAAAAAAATTTTCCGTTTCTTTTTTTATTGTATCTTTATTTTTTACGCCCTATTTGTTATTTCATTTTCAGATTGTTTCAGCGGCTGAAGTCAATCTCCAAGTCCAGGTAATTCAACCCAGCAATCCCCAATGTTCCAATGGATTAGACGATGACGGTGATGGTAAGATAGATTACCCCGCGGATCCTGGATGCTCTTCGGCTAATGACACCGACGAGACAGATATCGCTCAATGCTCAGATGGTATTGATAATGACGGTGATGGCAAAATTGACTATCCAGCTGACCCCGGTTGTTCTTCGTCGGCGGATAATAACGAAGCAGACGAGGGCGGCGGAAGTTATATTCCTCCAACGCCTCCCACCATCGCCGTCTTTCGGGGAATTTCTTATCCTTCCAGCACGATAACTTTCCTTAAAGATTCGCAGGTTGTTACCACTAGCCGAGCCGATGGCGATGGAAAATTTGAAATTACTTTATCAGGTCTCTCGGCTGGTTACCATACTTTTGGCTACTGGGCCGAAGATTTAAAGGGTCGCCGTTCGCCGCTGGCCAGCTTTAATTTAGAAATCACCCACGGCGCCACCACTATTGTCAGCGGTATCTTTGTCGCGCCGACTATTGAAATTGATAAAAAAGAGGTTAAGTTCGGCGAGTTTTTAAATATCTTTGGCCAAAGCCCTCCTCATTCCACTATTCTAATTTTTTTAAATTTTGAGAAAGAGACGAATAAAAAAACAATGAGCGATGAAAGAGGTAATTGGTCTTACCAATTAAAAACTTCTGATTTCAATTTTGGGTCTTACACAGTTCGGGTTCGAGCAGTTGAAGATAGAGATATTAGTAATTTTTCTAATTCTCTTCTTTTCATTATTAGTACTATTACTAAACCTTTTCCTGAAATTGTGCAATGTCAGCGAGCCGACCTGAACTGTGATGGCCAAGTAGATATTGTTGATTTTTCGATTGCTGCTTACTGGTGGAAAAGACCCCTGACAATCGAGGCTCAGACAAATGTTGACGGCCGACTAAATAACGACGGCAAAATAAACTTAGTCGATTTCAGTATTATGGCGTATTACTGGACCGGGTAGTCCACAAATCATCACGAATTTAAAAAACGAGGCAGGGTAATCCACGAATGGCGACGAATAATATAATTAGTAGTAGTAATCCACGAATATTAACGAATTAAAAACAAATGGCAACGAATATGGGTGCAGATTCTAAAAAAGAAAAAATATTGTATAAAGGTTTATCCTATAAATTGCAAGGATTGTTCTTTGCTATTCGAAACGACTTAGGTTCTGGGCACAAAGAATCAATTTACCAGAAAGCCTTAGAGAAAGCCCTAATTAACGCAGGTATTAAATTTACAAAAGAGCCGGCTATTAAGATTTATTCTAATAAAGGAGAATTCTTGGGTTTATATCGTCCGGATTTTCTTATAGAAGATAAAATTATTATTGAGCTTAAAGCAACACCTCATATCTCAAGGGAAGAATCGGTTCGCACCTATGACTATTTAAGGAATAGCGTCTATGAGCTTGCTTATTTAGTAAACTTCGCTTCGCGCCGTTTATACATCAGGAGATATCTATTTACTAACGATAGAAAATTATGGATAAAATAAATAATCCACGAATACCGACAAATTTAATACGAATGGTTACGAAATTAGTTTTATTCGTTGCTATTAGTATCTTCCTATTCGTTACAATTCGTGGTTTACCCGCAGAGGGGGCGGAGCTTTTCTTTTCTCCTAACAGCCAAAGATTCGGCGTTGGTCAGACTTTTGAAGCAGAGATTTTCTTAGACACCCAAAAAGAAGACATCAATGCCATTGAGGGAACTATTGTTTTCCCTGAAGACATTTTGGTTTTAAAAGAAATTCGCGATGGCGAAACAATTATTAATCTATGGATTCAACGCCCAAAGGAGCAAGAAGAGATTAGTTTTGCGGGAATTATTCCCGGCGGTTACACCGGCCAGAAAGGAAAGA
>CAYISL010000017.1:0-8977 GCA_964366075.1 uncultured Candidatus Saccharibacteria bacterium | reverse complement strand
AGTTATTATTTGTTATCTGCGGACCTAGTCCGCTTTTTATAATTAAAGAAATGGCTTTAACTAAACCACAAAAAGAGAAAATAGTAACAGAGGCTCTAAAATCACTCAAAGATTTCGACGCTATTATTTTTAGTGATTTCAGCGGCATCCCGGTTAGCGAATTAACTAATCTCCGTCGTAATTTATCTTCCATCGAGGCTAAATATAAAGTAATCAAAAAAACCCTACTCAATTTGGTTCTAAAGAAAAACGGTGCTGAATTCGATTTCAAAAAGCTAACCGGCCCTCTAGGGGTAATTTTCAGCAGTGGAGAATTAAATAAGGTTGCTAAAACTCTTTACGAATTTGGCAAGAAAAACGAGGGCTTTAAGATTCTTGGAGGCTTCGACTTAAAAGATAAAAAAGTTTTGGATCAAGAACTAATTATTACCTTAGCGAAGTTGCCTTCTAAAGAAGTTCTTTTGGGTAATCTTATAAGAGCACTAAACGCACCTTTAAGGAATTTTGTTAACGTTTTAGAGGGAAATTTGAGAAAATTATTAGTAGTACTCTCTAATATCCAACCATCACTAAAATAATATTTAAGCAAAAATCATTGATAATAAAGGTCGTGACTAAGAAGACAATCGATTATGGAAAAAGAACATAGCAATATTCCTGAGAAATTTCAGGATTTAGTAAAAAAAATAGAATCTTTAACAGCTGTTGAATTAGCCGAATTAGTTAAAATTTTAGAAAACAAATTTGGCGTCTCAGCTCAACCAGTGGTAGCAGCGGCTCCTATTACTGGCGGTACTGCTTCAGTTGCCGAAGAAAAGACCAGTTTCGATGTAGTTCTTGCTTCGGCTGGCAGCCAAAAGATTCAGGTTATTAAAGTGATTCGAGAAGCCACTGGTCTTGGATTGAAGGAATCAAAGGATATGGTTGAAGGTGCTCCTAAGATGGTTAAACAAGGGCTCAAGAAAGAAGAAGCTGAAGAATTAAAGAAAAAACTAGAAGCTGCTGGAGCGACTGTTGAAATAAAGTAAGTAATCAACACGAATCTGTTGTGTTGGGGCACCATACTGTCCTTCCTTAGAGAGGAAGCTGGTGCGAGTATGAAATTCTTGGTAAAATCCTAAATATGGAGGATTTTATTTTAGAGTCCCTATTAAACGGCCCTCCTTTCCGAGTAAGGGTTTTAAGATTTTTTTTCTGTCATCCAGAGCATTCTTTTTCTGTTAAAGAGGTAGCTAAATCGACAAATGTTAGACGACCTTTGATTACTAAAGAATTTAAGCAATTGCAGAAAATTGGATTATTAAAAAAAGTCGGTAAAAAAACAATTCTTAATCCAACCTTTTTCTTTTTAGACGAGCTTAGGGTTTTAGCCACTAAAACTTCACCGAGTTTTCGCCAAGAATTAAAAAGGATGATTTTAAAAATTTCTCCGGTGAAGTTTTTGGTTTTTAGCGGAATTTTCTTTAGCGGCATAGAATCCGAAGTCGATATTTTAGTAGTAGCGGAAAAGTTTAATTCTAAAAAATTAGACAGACTAACAGCTAAATTAGAAAAACATTTGGGCCGGCCGGTTAATTATTCCTTGATGAACAGAAAGGAATTTGAATATAGATGGAGGATGTTTGATAGATTCCTGCGCGACATCTTTGAGGGAACCTACGAAATCTCAGTAGATAAAATCGGCTTTGAGGGCGTGTAGCTCAGTGGTTAGAGCGCACGGTTCATTCACCCCGTTAGATTTAATGCGCGATTAGTTCAGTGGTAGAACGCTCGCTTCACATGCGAGAGGTCGCAGGTTCAATTCCTGCATCGCGCATAAAAAATCTAACGGGGCAAGTCCGTGAGGTCTGTGGTTCAAATCCACACACGCCCACTTTTTATAAAAAAGCCGAGGAGATTCCCTCGGTTTTAATTTTAGAAGCGACGAAAATCATAATTGGGTTAGAGATATTCTTTCATATTAGAGATGTCAGCAATCGCACCGGTAGGGGGGATTTGAGCTTTTAAAATTACTATTTAAATATTAGAATATCGTTGTATTATGACCCCAGAGAAATTCGAACAGCTCGTAGCCGAAGGGATAAGGGCTATTCCGGAAAAATTCTTACAAAAATTAGACAATGTGACAATTGTAATCGAGGATGAACCCACTTCTGTCCAAAAGAAGAAATTGATGATTCGACAAGGATGGACCTTGTTTGGTCTTTACGAAGGAGTGCCCCAGTTAGCAAGGGGAGCTAATTATACGGCTGTGTTGCCTGATAAAATAACTATTTTTCAGAAGTCAATCGAAGCTGCTGCTCATAATGAGGAGGAGGTTAAAGAAATAGTAAAGAACACTATTTGGCATGAAATTGCTCATCATTTTGGTATGGACGAGGCAGAGGTACACAAAGCCCAGAACAAAAAACAAAAATTTAGTCGGGGTAATTTATAAAATTTTAATAAAAAATCTTGCGGAGCTAAACTCCGCAAGATTTTTTATTAGACAGACCTATTTGTTCTATTGACTGAGAGTTATGAAGGATTGCTGGCTTGAAGTTGCTGTATTATTAGAAGCATCCTTAGACTCCACTATGAAGTAATAGGTGCTGCTAGCAGTTAAGCTAGTAAGGCTAAGAGAATGATTTAATGTAGGTGCAGTCTCTGCCTTATTAAGGGCGCTACTCAAATCTACGGGGCTAGTAAGCGAATAGTAAACCTTGCCAGTGGCTGGTTCATTGGTCGTCCAAGTAATCGTGGCAGAGGTTGAGCTAACTGTTGAAAGGATTGAAGAAATTATCGGCGGTGTCGTATCCGGAACAGAAGTTGTAAAAGTTTGGTCAGTTGAAGTTGCCAAATTACCTGAGGCGTCCTTAGATCTAACCTGGAAGTGATAAAGCGTACCAGTATCTAAGCTAGTCAGAGTTTGAGAATGATTAGTTACCAGCGCTGAATTTAAGGCAGTGTTCAGACCATAAGCTGTACTCGTCCCATAAAATATTTGAGAATCAGCTGTTTCGTTAGTAGACCAAGTGATAATTGCTGAGCTAGTTGAGACACTCGAAACGATAGTAGAAATAACTGGTGGTGTTACATCTGGCGTTGAAGTAGGGACTGGTAACCCTAATTTTTTGGCAATGCCTGGTGGTATAACTTGGCAGACAGGAACAATTGGTCGAACACCATCCTGCTTTCTTAACCAGCCCGGAGCAATCAGATGGCCAGGAGGAACAATAGCACAGGGCTTATCCTCCCCATTTTCTTTTTCTAAATATAGTGGATGTTCCTCAAGCCACTCGTTAAGTTTTTTTAAGGTTTTCGGTCCTACAATTCCCACTTGTTCAATTCCGTGGCGTTTTTGAAATCTTTTTACTGCTTCAGCTGTTAGGCGTCCATAAAATCCAGTAATTAATCCTTCTGGGTAAATTTCGGGGTCAGCTGCTAATAACGCCTGTAAAGTTTTAACATTTTGCCCCTTGGAACCTTCTTTCAAAGTAGTAAGAAGTTGGAGAATAGTTTCCTGTTTTTGCTGCTGCAGTTGTACCATTTGAGTTTTTAAGGTTTCGATTTGAGTTTGCAGTTGCTGAATTTGTCTAAGAAGGTTAATAATGATCTCAGTTTGGCTTAGTGTGCTGGTAGGAGTTTCAGCAGAAGCCTTAAACGGCGGAATAACAAAAATTAGGAAAGCAAAGACAAGAAAAGAAGATAGGATTTTTTTCATAGATTTATTACTTTTAACTCGACTTTTTGTTTAATGATAAATTCGATGATAATCGACCTTTTAAAAAGAGGATCGAGAGCTAATCGATCTCTACGTCTGTATTTATAGAATACTATATAAATATAATACGAGCAAGGAGTAGTAATGTTACACTGGTTCTGTGAGAAGGTGCTTATTTAAGATAAACAATGGATTCAAAGCGGCAAGGGGATAAAGTGGGGACAATTAAAATTAAAAGTTAAAAATTAAAAGTTAAAAATAGTTGAATTTTTGCTTGAATAAAGGTTTTTTTAGAGATTGACCAGTTTTAATAAAATTATTGAAACTGGCTTTTGTGTTTTTTGACTCCTGTTTTTGGTGGTGTATTATTAAAGCAGAGTGGGGATTTGTGGATAACTATGGGGATAAGTTGACCTTTTTGGGGATAACTTAAGAGAAATGTTTATAGGTGAATATCGGCACAATTTAGACAGTAAAGGAAGAGTAGCTATTCCAGCTAAATTTAGAGACAAACTATCAAATGGAATAGTAATCACCCGTGGTCTAGATCAATGTCTTTTTCTTTATTCCAAAAACGAGTGGGATGTCTTAGCTCAAAAATTAACCAAATTGCCGCTTTCCCAATCTAATTCCCGAGCCTTTGTCAGATTGATGTTAGCCGGCGCAATGGATTTATTATTAGACAATCAGGGAAGGGTTTTAATTCCGGACTATTTAAGGACTTATGCTCGGCTAAAAAAACAAGTGGTTGTAGCTGGTCTTTATAACCGAGTGGAAATTTGGGATGCCGATGTCTGGCAAGAGTATAAATCTAAAACTGAAGCCTCATCTGATGAAATCGCCGAAAAACTAGGAGAATTGGGAATTTAAATGTTCTATTGTTCTAGCTGTTATATTTGTTCTATTGCTTTGCTTGTTATAAATAATTTTTAAAAAACAATTATAACAATTACAACATTAATGGCACACGTTCCTGTTCTTTTAAATGAAGTTTTGGAAATTTTAAACCCTCAGCCTAATGAGAAATTCATTGATGGGACTTTAGGAGAAGGGGGTCACGCTGTAACTATCCTTAAACGAATTGGTCCGAAAGGAAAATTACTGGCCATTGATTGGGATGAGAGAATAATCTCAAGTTTCAAGCTTCAGGCCCGGCGTTTTAAGAATGTAGTTTTAGTTAATGATAGTTTTGCTAATTTAGTAGCAATTCTAAAAGAAAATAAATTCGGCAAGGCTGATGGTTTACTTTTAGATTTAGGGTTTTCTTCTTGGCATTTAGAAAAATCAGGCAGGGGATTCAGTTTCATAAGAAATGAACCGCTCATTATGTTATATCACGCAGAACTAAGCGAAACAGGAACGCGAAATTACTCAGAAAAAGTAACAGCAGCAGAAGTTGTAAATAGTTTCAGAGAAGAGGAGTTAAAAAATATTATCAGAACCTATGGGGAAGAGAGATACGCCGGAAAAATTGCAAGACAGATTACTAGAGAGAGAAAGATTAAATCTATTATCACTACTTATGATTTAGTCGAGGTTATTAAAAAAGCAGTGCCAAAGAATTACGAGCATGGCCGGATTCATCCTGCCACTCGAACTTTTTTAGCTTTAAGGATCTTTGTCAACGAGGAGTTAGAAAATTTAAAAAAAGTTTTAAGCGATCTACCCGAAATCCTAAAGATCGGTGGTCGAGTAGTAATTATTTCTTTCAACTCTTCAGAGGACAGAATTGTGAAGCAGGCTTTTCAAGAGAAACAAAAATCAGGTCTCCTTAGAATTATTACCAAAAAACCTATCAGGCCTTCCTTAGAAGAAATTTTCCAAAACCCCCGTTCGCGTTCTGCCAAATTGAGAGCCGCAATAATAAATTAAAAAAATGACCATTATTAATCCTCATAAAAATAAAAAATCTATTCTTAGCCCATTGGTAATAATGTTGGGATTGATAGTGATTGCTTTGGGCGGTGTTTATGTTTTTGAATATAACCGCTTAGTTAACTTAAATTACGACATTCCCAAAGTTAAACGTGAGATTCAAGAGACAATGGTGAACAGTTCTGATTTAAGAACTAAACTCGACGAGATTACTTCACCGGCCAAGCTTAAAGCTATAGCTCAAGAACGGAATTTAATTAAAGAAGAAAAACCTCACTATTTTGATCTAAAAAATCCTTTAGCGCAGCTAAGATGATCTTTGCTAGGATCAAGAGAACTATAAAAGGATTCACGAGAAATATCAGAATTTATTTTCTGATGTTTGTTTTTCTCGGATTCTTTGGAATAATTCTATATAATTTTTATATTCTCCAAATTGAAAAGAACGCCTATTTTGCTGCTCGAGCTGCTTCTCAAATAGACACCACTCTTAAAGACAAATTTATTAGAGGAAAGATTTATTTTTCTGATAAAGCCGGAAGTAGGACTGTCGCTGCCTACAATAAGGACTTCCCAATAATTTATGCTGTTCCCCAAGAAATTAAAGATCCTAAAGAAGCTGCTCGTCAGTTATCGCAAGCCCTCAAA
The DNA here is from genome assembly GCA_964366075.1 of uncultured Candidatus Saccharibacteria bacterium. Lineage (GTDB taxonomy): Bacteria > Patescibacteriota > Minisyncoccia > UBA6257 > CAYISL01 > CAYISL01. The sequence goes on along the minus strand of CAYISL010000017.1, from coordinate 2,751 downwards.
ATAGACGAAGAACATTTTAAGGAACTATTTAGCAAAACTAACGATCTTTACGAAGTCGTTATAAAAAAAGCTGATAAAGAGCAAATCGAAATTGTTAAAGCCCTTAATCTTAAGGGTATTTATATCGATAAAGAGCCAAATCGTTACGCCGCTTTCGGAAATTTAGCTAGCCAAGCGATTGGTTTTGTAGGCCCTTCGGCTGAAGACAAAAATTTAAAAGGGAGGTACGGAGTTGAGGCTTTTTATAATGACAGTTTAGAAGGGAATACTGATTTAGTATTAACTCTTGATCGCAATATCCAGGCTCGTTCCCAAGAAATTTTAAAAAGTTTAGTTGAAAATTTTAAAGCTAAAGAAGGTTCCATAATTGTTGAAGAACCCAAAACCGGGAAAATTTTAGCGATGGCTAATTTTCCTAGTTTTGATATCAACGAATATAACAAATATTCTTTGACCTCTTTTTCTAATCCGAGCGTTCAATCTATTTATGAGCCAGGGTCAGTAGTTAAAGTTATCACGATGGCTATTGGGATAGATAGCGGGAAATTAACACCTGAGACTACTTATTTTGATTCTGGTTCAGTTAAAGTTGCTGACCGCGTAATTGAAAACTGGGATAAGCGAGCTTATGGTAAAATTACCATGACCCAAGTGCTCGAGCATTCGGTTAACACCGGAGCGGTATTTGCCCAACGTCTTATTGGCGAAGATATCTTCTATAATTACTTAGCAAAATTTGGATTTAATAGTAAAACCGGTATTGATTTTCCTTCGGAGATTAAAGGGAATTTAAACAATCTTAAAAAGAGATCTTCCGAAGTTAACTCAGCGACTGCTTCTTTTGGCCAGGGAATTTCCGTCACGCCAATAGAACTTATTAATGCTATTTCCGCTATTGCTAATGGCGGTCTTTTAATGAAGCCTTACTTAATCGAAAAGAAATTTTTAACCGATGGTAAAGAAATTATGGCTCAGTCCCAAGTAGTGCGACGGGTTATTTCCAAGGAGACTGCGGAAAAAGTTACCCAAATGATGATTGCTGCGGTAAGGGAAGGAAAATTAGCAATGATTCCTTCTTATGAAGTAGCCGGCAAAACCGGTACTGCTCAAGTGCCCAATTTTAATACTGGTGGCTACACTGATGAGGTGATTAATACCTATGTAGGATTTGCGCCGGCCTCTAATCCTCGCTTCGTGGTTTTAGTAAAACTTGATCAGCCATCGGGCGCTCCGTTGTCTGGTGTTTCAGTAGTGCCGGCTTTCAAAGAACTGAGCCAATTTATTTTAAATTATTTAGAGATCCCCCCGGATTTAGTAGAAGAATAGGAAGTAGAAATTAGAAAATAGAAGAGGTAACATTTATATAATTTTAATGAAGAAAATTTTATTAAATATATTAAAATGGGTTCTGAAAATATTGGCGCAGTTAACGCTCTGGCGTTATAAGCCAGGAATTATTGGCGTGACCGGTTCCGTCGGAAAAACTTCTACTAAAGAAGCAATCTTTGCGGTTTTGAGTCAGGAACGGCGAGTGCGGCGGTCATTAGGAAATTTTAATAATGAATTAGGCCTACCTTTAACTATTTTAGGAAATTGGCAGGAAATCAAAGGATTATTTTTTTGGCCTAAGGTTATTTTGGCTTCCTTATTGCGAATTATTTTTAAACCCTCCTATCCGGAGATTTTAGTACTCGAGTATGGGGCTGATAAGCCGGGTGACATCAGATATCTTTTACAGATGGCTAAGCCCCAAATTGGAGTAGTTACAGCGGTTGGAGAAATTCCGGTTCACATAGAATTTTACAGCGGGTCTGAGGCGGTGGCTCGAGAAAAATCTAAAATTATAGAAATTTTGCCTGTCAATGGCTTTGCGGTTTTAAATGCCGATGATATTACGGTGATGGAAATGAAGGAGCGGACGCGCGCTCATATAATGACTTTTGGTTTTAGCGAGGAAGCTCAAGTGAAAATTAGTAATTTCGAGAATCGGATAGAAGATGATATACCCGAAGGGATTTCTTTTAAGTTAGAATATGGAGGAAGTTTTGTGCCAGTAAAAATGAAAGGAATTTTTGGCCGGGCGCCGGCTTATGCCGCTGCCGCTGCCGCAGCTGTGGGTTTGATCTTTGGACTTAATTTGGTTAAAATTTCAGAGGGTTTAGCACGCTATCAGGCACCACTTCACCGTTTGACATTAGTTAAAGGAGTTAAAGATACCTGGATTACTGACGACTGCTACAATGCTTCACCGCTTTCAATGGACGCCGCTCTAGAAGCATTAAAAGATCTTAGGGCTAAACGCAAGATTGCTGTTTTGGGTGATATGTTGGAAATTGGCAAATATACCCCTGAGGCTCATGAAATTGTTGGCAAATCAGCAGCTAAAATTGTGGACTTATTATTTACGGTTGGGCCAAGAGCAAAATTTATTGCTGAGGCAGCTGAAAAAGCTGGCCTGGCTAAAGACAGAATATTCAGTTTTGACACAGTTTTAGGAGTAGGAAGAGTTCTTGAGCATCATCTTCGACCAGGCGATTTAGTTTTAATAAAAGCCTCTCGAGCTATTAGTTTGGATAAGGTGGTAGAAGAAATAAAGGAAGTCCTGTAACTTGCAACTTGTAGCCTGTAGCGCAAGAAATAAAATGGCGCATTCGTCTAGTGGCCAGGACACGTGGTTCTCATCCACGAAACAGGAGTTCGATTCTCCTATGCGCTGCAAAAGGTTGACAATAGTTTATTTTTAAATTAGAA
>CAYISL010000016.1:0-9333 GCA_964366075.1 uncultured Candidatus Saccharibacteria bacterium | reverse complement strand
TAGATTTGGGGTTCCAAAGACCCCCGTGCGACCATTACACTACCCCGCAATTTTTGAGACTACTATACAGTTTTGTCGGTAGGGCCGAACGAATTTAAACTTCAAAAGCCGCTAGGCTTTTTTATTTTACTTTTTTTAATCATTTTCAGCAACTCGGAGCATCAATCAGCTATTTAACAATCATAAATGCTGAATTTCAGAAAAAGGGGATAATTTTGGTTTTTAAATATGTTATAATTTCAATAAACAAGGATGAAGGCAAAATTTTTCATTCTAATTTTTGTCATATTTATTATAATAATCATAGGAGCTATATTTGTTTTAAAAAATAGAAAAGGCAGTGAAACCACAGAACCAAAAAATTTAGAAAATTTAATAATGGAAAAAATTACGCTCAAAACTGAGGACAACTTAAATATTATTGGGCTTTATTATCCTAGCCCATCATCTAAGGGAGTTTTGCTTTTACATATGATGCCGGCTACTAAAGAATCCTGGAATGAATTTGCTCCTAAACTTCAAGCCGCGAGTTATCAAGTATTAGCTATCGACCTCCGCGGGCATGGAGAGAGCACTGGTGGGCCAGAAGGTTTTGGAAATTTTTCTGATGCCGATCACCAGAAAACAATACTCGACATAGATGCCGGAATCGAATTTTTAGAAACAAAGGGGATAAGGCAAAATGACTTAATTTTAATAGGAGCTTCGATTGGCGCCAACTTAGCTCTGCTGTCTTTAACCGAACATAAAGAAATCAAAAAAACTGTTTTACTTTCTCCGGGCATAGATTATCGGGGAATTAAAACCGAACCCTTGATGGCTAAATTAACTGCTGATCAAAAACTGATGTTAGTAGGAAGTAATAATGACACCCAATCGAATAGCGATGTTCTTCAAAAAATCGCTTCAGTTGCTCCGGAAAATATTAGATCGAACATCAATGTTATAATTTATCAGCAAGCCGGTCACGGAAGCGATATGCTTGGGAAAACCAGCGCTGGTGAACCCGATTTAGGAGAAACCATTCTTGAATGGATAAATGACCAGTGATTTCTGTAATTTATAACTTAAAAGAAGATATAAAACTATAAATGGTGGCACCTGAAGAAAATAAAAAAAAGCCGATAGCCGATGTTTTACTTTTTTCGGCAAAGAAAGTAATTGATCTTAGAAAGCATCGAAGAAATTTAAAAAAAATAATACCTCAATTATTTCAGCCCGAGGTTATTTTAACTTTTGCCCTTATTCTTATTTTAGCAGCGGTTATTTATTCTTTATCGGTTAAAGCTAACAGCGTTGATTTCTACCCAGCGGCTTGTTTGGGAGGCTGGGAAAATCCTCAAAATGCTCAGGGGAAGCCAGACCTTTCTCCTGGAGCAGAAGCAATAGAATTTACTGATAAAAATTCAGCTGTTTTTAGAGGCGGGGTGAGCCAAATCTTCTGCGGTAATTTTCAAGGAGAAAAACCAGAAGGGAAGTTGCTTAAAGTCCGTTTAAAGCTTTCCTGGCATTTTGTTCCCAAAATTGCCGAGGTGCCTTTGTCTTTGCCAGCAGTTGATTTTACAAGTAATAGCTCTGATCTTTTAAACATTAACCCCGAAGTCCCGGTGGAATTTAATCTGCCTTCGCCAGAAGAAACATCAACTCCAGAAGAGATTCCCGTTCTTCCCGAAACATCCCCAACTTCTTCTGAAATAAATCCAGAAGAACCAACTTCTTTATTAAGTCCTTTTTCTTTTGCTTATGCCCAGGAGGAAAAACAAACTCCTCCTGATGAAAATCAAGAAGAACAGGTTCAAATAATATCAGAAACAACAACGCCATCGGAGACAACAACGCCACCAGAGATAACAACACCCGCCGAAACCTCTTCGCTTCCCGAAGAAGAAACTTCTACCGCCCCTCTTGAACTTAGTAGTACTCAAGAAACCAATCTCCAACCAACTTCTGAAAATTTCTTAGAAATCGTCTATACTCTTGACGGACAAAACTGGCAGCCGATTGCCAAAATTAATAAAGAAAACTGGCAAGAGGCTATTTTTGAAATTCCTTTGACCTCTTGGGAGGAAATTAGGGATATCCAGGTTGCTATTAATGGTCTTCCAATGATAGAAGAACAATCAGTGGTCTATTTAGATGGGCTGTGGTTAGAGGCTGAATATGATAGACCAATACTTCCTCAAGCTCAATTAGAAAAAATAGAAATTGAATCTCAAAAAATTTTTAAAAATCCTCATGATATCTTTCGGTCAGATGAAGAGCCAATTTTTGAAATCGAAATTCAGGAACTATTAAATAATCAGCAACCAGCGGCAGATAGTTCCACTATCGAGGTTCAACCTCAATATTCTCCATCTACCACCTCTGTTCAAGAAACTGCCACATCAACTATAGAAGCGACAAGCACGCAAGAACAAGCAACAACTACCGAGAAACAAGAAATAGAAAATAAGGAACAAGAATCAAGCGAGGAATTTTTAACAGAGCCAATTTCTTTTTTTAAAAAAAAGATTCTTAGCTTTTCAATACCTGATTTTATAAACACATATATCGAGGTTGAACCTCGATATATTGAGGTTCAACCTCGATATTTTTCTAGCGTTACATCCGTGGGCAATCAGATTAAAGAAATATCTCACTCGATTAATCCTCTACGATTGATCGAAGCCCAGGCGCAGGCAATTCAAATTACCAAAGCCGAACTTTTTGATCTAAAAGGAAAGAAAGTTGATTTAGAGCCAATAATAGAAAGCAAAGACGGCAAATCTTTTGTCCGCATTCCGAAGACTTCCGCTTTTAAGCCGGGAAAATATATTTTAAGAATAGAACTGACCGACGGTCAGAAAATTTTTACTTCTTCAAAAGAATTTGAATGGGGGATCTTGACGATTAATTTTAATAAATCAATTTACCTGCCGGGCGAAACAGTTCGCGGCGGGATTGGAGTTTTGGACAGCGAAGGGAGGACTATCTGCAACGCAAGATTAGAATTAAGAATTATGAATAATGAATTAGGAATTGAGAAAGTGCTGTCTACCGAAAACGAAACAATTAAAAAATCTTCTGAATGCAGTCCGAATACAGTGACCAACGAGCCGGATTATTCTATGGAAGTTGAACTTCCATATATGGAAGTTCAACTTCCATATATTGTGAAACTAAAGGCGGAAACTGCTGAAGGAATTAAAGAAATTACCGATTCTTTTTTAGTTCAAGAGAGTGTTCCTTTTGATATTGAAAGAATTGGCCCGACCAGAATTTGGCCAATGGCGGAATATGAAATGCAAATCAGAATTAAAGCTAATCAAAATTTCCAAGGACAAGTAAGTGAGGTTGTTCCGAGTTCGTTTGGGATAATGAATAATGAATTAAGAATTAAGAATAATGGATCGGAAGAATTCCAAATTCTAGATTCCAAATTCCAAATTCAGGAACAAGATAATAAAAGAAAGCAATTGATATGGCAGGAGATAGAAATAAAAGTAGGCGACGAACTGGAAATAAAATACAGTTTTGACGCCCCAGACATCACGCCTTACATTTTTTTACTCGGCCCCCTCAATCTAAGGACTCCGCAAGTCCTTATATTTGAGGAGGGGAGGAAGTGGCAAATTGCTTCGGATGCCAAGACCGAACAGGAAACAGAACAGGAAGAATTAGAAAAAGAATTTCCTTATACTGACGACAATACTAATGAGAATTTAATTATCAGAACTGATAAGAGAACTTATATCGGATTAAATCAATCAGAGGGTTATTTTAGCGTTACTAATACCGGCAAAAGTACTGAATCGGTTAATCTATTGTTTCATTTTCCTAAAGATAAAGGAGAAATTATTAGAATCGAAAAACTTATTGATTTACGGAATCAATATATTGATTTGCGGAATCCATATATATCTGGAAAGTGGGAGGCGATGGAGTTGTCTCAGAAGATGGACATCTCAACGCTTTTAAGCATCCCACCGGGTATTTATCTTCAAAAAAAACCCATTCCAGCGGATTTTAAAACCAAAGGCCGTTCTCTTTTTTCAATCCGAGCCGGCGAGACCCAAAAATTTAAATTTGAAATAAAATTTCCCATTCAATCCAAAGGCGAATTTTTTATTGAGGCCTTGGGCGACCGCGAAGGCTACGGACTTTTAGACCCTTGGTGGAATTCCAGCTGGAATTATAAAAAACCAGTAACAATCACTAATAACACCAGCACTTTAACTAACTATCAGGTGAGAATAGAAACCGATACCAACAGTTTAATAACGGCGGGCAAAATGAATTCGGACTGCAGCGATATAAGATTTACTACTTCCAGCGAAAGTGGCGAATTAAATTATTGGATTGGCGATGGTCCAACCGCTACTTCCACTTGTAATAGCACTACGACTAATATTTGGGTGAAAGTTGACAATATCGCTGCCAGCCCAGCCACTACGACAATTTATATGTATTATGGGAACACCAGCGCTGCTTCTTCTACTAATGGAACCTCAACCTTTATATTTTTTGATGATTTTAGCGGAACTACGACCACGGATAAGTGGACTATCAATAGCGGAACTTGGGATATTGTCTCTGGAGAATTAAGGCATAGCGGAGCAACTACAAATAGATATATCACCAGCAACACACCTCATCCTTCAAGCAGTTTTGTCGTTGAAGGCAAGGTGAGAATGACTTCCATCGCTTCAGTTACTCTTAGTTCTTGGTTTGTAAGGGTTTCATCAACTTACTCTTATACTAGCAGTACTGGCTATGACTTTGGTAATCGGCCATATGATACCGTTGATTGTGGCAGTCCTCTCGTTGATAGAAAACAATCTATTTGGGAACTGGCACCCCCAACCGCAGCAACTTGTCTTGCCGCGAAAGCCTTTACCTACTCAATCAACACAGACTATCTAATCTCAGGCTATGTAGATTACCCGGGCACTTTTCGTCACATAATTAACAGAGGAGTAAGTGAAGCTTCAACAACTGATGCCACTCCCACCTGGACAACCGACACTACTTTCAGAATCAGAGCTTATATAGCTGCTGGGCAGTATATCTATTACGACGATATCCGGATTCGGAAATATGTTTCGCCGGAGCCGACTACTGAAGTTGGCAATGAACAAAGCTCACCGTTTACTAAACTTGAGCAAATTCACTACCGTTGGCGAAATAACGACGGTTCAGAAAGTGCTGCCACCTGGGTAGCTAACGAAGACACTTCTTCTACTGCTAGCTTGGCTAAAAACAGCCCTATCCGGCTTCGTTTTGAAATTTCTAACGAGGGGGGTAGTACAGCTACCAGTAGTTACCGGATTGAATACGGAGTTAAATCTGGAAATTGTAGTAGCACTTCCAGCTGGATTCAATTAGCCACTTCGACAGCAGGGACTAGCCATTGGCAGATGACTGATTCAAGCTATCTGACTGATGGAGACTCAACTACTAATGTAACTAACGGCTTAACGGATGAGAATACTAATTTTATAGCTGGCCAGGTAAAAGATACTGGCAATCAAACTTCTGAGATTACTTTAACCAGTACCCAATTTACAGAATTAGAATACAGCATTAAAGCCACCAGCAACGCTACGGCTGGCGGTAATTATTGCTTCCGGTTGACTGACGCCGGTTCTACTGACAAATTTACCTATACTCAGTATCCAGAGGTATCAATTTCCACTCTTACTCAGAATAATTTTAGATTTTATGATAATATTGACTCTTCCAAACCGGCTTCAGCCAGAGCTGGAGAAAACGCTACTACTAGTAATGTCACTGTTGATGAAGTTATAAGAATTAGAATGTCTGTTCAAACAGCAAGTGATTTAGCAAGTAGCTCTCAGGCTTTTAAACTTCAATACGGACAAGGTTCGACTTGTTCAGATATTTCGAGTTGGAATGATTTAGGTCAACCCGCTTCCTCTACTATCTGGCGAGGCTACAACAATTCTACCACTACCGATGGTGCGGACCTGTTTTCTAATAGTATAAGTTATGGAGATGAAACTGTTTTTGATTCGGCTACTATTGACTATACGGCGGTTTCAGCCTTAGACTCCAGCCATTTCGTAGTCGCTTATAAGGATTCGGGGAATTCTGGTTATGGGACAGCTCTCGTCGGAGCAGGTTCTAATTCTAGTTCTACTCTCTCTTTTGGTTCGGGATACGTGTTCAATTCAGCCACTTCTACTTATGTCGCCGTAGCCTCTTTAAGCTCGACTCAATTTGTGGCGGCTTATTCCGATGGAGGGGCTTCTGGGTACGGCAGAGTGATTATTGGCAACATTTCTGGCACCTCTACTATTGCCTATGGCCCAGAATACAATTTTAGGTCAACCGATGTTTACGATATTGCAATAGCCACTTTAGATTCCACTCATTTTGTGGTGGCTTACCGGGATACGGGAACTGGCAGGGCCATAATTGGCACTGTTTCCAATACCTCTACCGTAAGTTTTGGCACGAACTATGTCTTTAATTCAGCGACTTCCAGCGATATTTCAGTCTCTGCCTTAGATTCCACTCATTTTGTGGTGGCCTATTCTCAGGTTGGGAGTTCCTATCTTGGAACAGCGATAATCGGTGCGGTTTCCGGCTCTGTTATTTCTTTTGGTTCGCAGTACACCTTCAATACTTCAGAAATAACTGTAAAGACCGCAGTCTCTGCCTTAGATTCCACTCATTTCGTGGTTAGTTACCGCGATGCTGGAGCTATAGGGACTTCCACTAACGGTAGAGCCATCATTGGAATCCTTTCCAGCACTTCCACTATCAGCTATGGAAATGAATATACTTTTAGTAGTAATAACACCGAAAATTCTGTTTCTGCCTTAGACGCCATTCATTTTGTAATTGCGTATGAGTATAGTGGTTACGGTAGAGCCATCATTGGAACTTTTTCCAGCACTTCCACTATCAGCTATGGAGAAAATTATTATTTTAATTTTACACAAACAACTAATTATCCTTCAGTATCAGTTCTAAATTCAGCTAATTTTGTAGTTAGTTACCAAGACGGCGGAAATTTGTTTTATGGGACAGCAATTATTGGCTCGTTAAATTACCTTCTTCTTTCTGCTTCTGATGTGGCTGGAACCTACGAGGAAGGAAATAACTCCGCTTTAAATCCCTATCAGGCCTCTGCCGGAGAAGATATCGAGTATGATTGGGTGGTTCAGAATAATGGAGCTGATGTTAGTACAGATTATTGCTTCCGAATGGTTAAATCTGATGGGACGGTGCTTAATTATAATAATTTTCCAAAATTAACTACCGCCGCGGCTCGCAATGTCGACCAATCTCACTATCGCTGGCGAAACAACGACGGGGTGGAAGGTAATTCCTTTATTTCTACAGCTAGCGATGGGTATATTCAAGCGGTCAATGCTAGTTACGCTATTGCCTATAATACCTCGTCAGCCACTGTTTATAGTAGCGGTAACGAGATTGAGTTAGGTCAAACCTATTCCGGAGGCAATTATTACATCAGTCGAGATGCCCTTTTCTTTGATACTTCTGCTATCCCAGATGACGCCACTATCACAGCTGCCACCTTAAGCTTGTACGGGTCCGCAGACAATTCAGTCACTGATTTCAATATCCAACTTCAAAGACCAAGGCTGACTTTAAGCGAGAAATCTTCCCAATCCTATGCTAATATCAAACAAATTCACGGAACTACTTACGATGGCAGTCAATATCTTTATGGCTCTGCTCGTACTGCCAACAACGATTTAATAAAAATTAACAAAGATGATCTAAGCTCTTATTCTCTTTATAACTTAAATATCTACGATGCAGATGATGCTATCTACCAAAATAATAAAGTTTATATTTTAGCTCGGAGTACTACCAGCACTAACACAGTTTTGTTGGAATTTAATCCCTCTACCGGTGCTTCCGCTGAAAGAGTTAACTTTGGTGACAGCAATTATCCTGGCGGCTTAGTATATGCTTTTAATTACATCTGGGCTGGCCAGCTGACAAATGTACTAAACAAAATTAGCACCTCTACCTGGATTTATACCAGCTCCACTTACAGCGAGATGACTGGAGTGCACTGGGTAGGGGCTAACTCAACTTATATCTGGCTGAGTGATAGGGATGCAAACAGTCCATTTTTAAAGGTTAATCCCACTACTCCGACATCTTATACCTCTTATTCCAGTAATGGTGATTATACAGACGATAACTATGTTGATAATACAAAGGCCTATTTGTGCTCCGAGGCAGTCCCTACTGGTATTAATGTTTTTGATATTTCTACCGGGACTTTCGCCTCCTCTTCTATAGTTTCTAATACAAACATATGTTATGGACTAGAGCATTGGAATTTTACCAATATTTATGGTGAAAACGAGGACTTTTTAGTAGCTGCCTTTGCTAATCCCTCAAACAAGATAGTCTGGTTCACGACTTCAACTGTAGAGGAAGTGAACAGAATTACTACCACTTCATTAAGCCCCAATGAGCTAACGCCGGTAGGGGATTATCTCTATGCTTATTTTTGGGATGAAGATCCATTGGTGGTAAAACAATATAGATTAGATACGGTTGACGTTTCCCCTCATGATCCTTTAGATGGAGGGGACTATAATAAAGCTAACTATCGTAAAGATGGAGGTACTTTTAACACTGCTAGCTTTAGTACTGCCGCCTACAATGATATCACCCTTAATTCTACTGGTCGGGCGTGGATAAATAAAACGGGTATAACTAAATTAATCCTTCGTTCCAGCAGGGATATCAACCAGAATACTCCAACTGGTAACGAATACGTGAAATTTTATTCTGCTAACCAAGGTCCGGATTATGCTCCTAAACTAACCATTACTTATCAGACTCAAACCCCGGCTACCTGGAAAGCAGCTGAAGATACAGCGGTTACTGGCCAGGCGAAAGAGGAGAATATTAGAGTGCGGTTTTCAGTAAAAAATACGGGTGGAAAGGCTCTTAATTACAATTATCGTTTGCAAGTGGCTGCTCAAGGAGCAGCAGCAAATTGTGAATCAGTTAGTTCAGCCAATTTTTCTGATGTCCCAACGGCTACTGCCGGTTGCGGTAGTGCGGTCGCTTGTATGGCTACATCTACTTACTTTAGCGATCAGGATTCAACAACTAAACAACTAAGCGCTTCTACTTCTCTCGTTTTTACGCCTGGTAAAATAATAGAAGACCCTTCCAATCAAACTAATGCTCTCACCCTAGATCAAAATTATTTCACTGAATTGGAGTATAATTTCCAACTTACCAGTAATGCTAGCAACGGCGTCACCTATTGTTTTAGAGCCGCTAATGGGACAAGTTCTCTAAATAGTTATACTAAGGTAGCTACCATAG
>CAYISL010000015.1:0-9370 GCA_964366075.1 uncultured Candidatus Saccharibacteria bacterium | reverse complement strand
ATCTCAAAGAAAAAGTCATTGATTATTGGTTTCTTGGTAATGAAATTTTTTATGTTACACCCGAAGGCAAAATCATAAAAATCTCTGGACAAAACCAAGAAGAAGTAATTCAAAATACTACTTTTGAATCTTTAAATTCTTTAATAATTAGTCCGGATGGCCAAAATATCGCTTTTGGCTCTGGTCAGCCAGAACAATTTAGAATCTTTTCTTTTGTTGAAAATCTTTGGCAGCCTTTAGATGAAAAAATTGTTAAACTTGACTGGTCGCCGGTAACCAGCACTGCCACCACTACTCCTCCCATCGTTTACCTCAAGAAAAACGGCAATCTTTATAATTTAGCTACCTATAGCTTTACTACCAAAAAAGAAAACTTAATTGCGACCTTAGCTGGCCAGGACATTAATATTCTCTGGTTAACAGCAGAGAAAATATTGGTCTGGGAAAAACCCTCTTATTACAAGCCAGCCTCTTTATTATCTTTTAACCCCAAAACAAAAAAAGTTGAGGTGTTAATCAATGAGCAGCCAGGCTTAATGTTCAATTGGTCAGCCGATAAAGAACTGGTTTTGATCTCTAAAAGCGGCCATTCAATTGAGCCTGTTTTATTTCTTGTTAATAAAAAATTTGAAACTATAGCCGCGCTTCCATTTATTGCTCTTCCTTCGAAATGCGCTTTTTCTGAAGATAGCAAATTAATCGCTTGCGCTGTCCCTCAGCCCCAAGCAATAAGAAAAAAGTGGCGTTTCCCTGATGACTGGCTTAGCCAGGGGATTAATTTGCCAGAGGCATTTTATTTGACGGGGTTAACTGAAGGAAGCACAACGCTGCCTGAGCAAATTATTTCCTCCAATGTTGTAAATACGGGAAGCGTCAAAATTCGCCAAGGGGAAATCTTTTTTATCAATCACTTTGACCAAAAACTTTATTCTATTAAAGTTTCTCAATAATTTTTACTGAATAATTAAAATGCCCCATACTTTGCTGTGGGGCGTTTCAATTATTAGAAAAACCACTTACCAAAAAAATTACAAGGGTTTAATTATCACATGACGGTCACTGCCCTCGCCTGTACTTTCGGTTTTTAAATCAGGCCGACCAGCCAACTCTACATGAATAAGACGACGCTCAAAGGCATTCATGGATGGTAAGGCAAGTTCTGATTTAGTCAGAGAAACTTTATGAGCAGCTGCCTTAGCCAAATCTTTAATTAATTTCTCCCGCTCTCGCCGATGGTTATTTACATCAATTATAAATCGGCTGTCGTTTTTATGTCTCCTTAAAATTAAATAGAGAATATGTTCGAAGTCTGCTATCTCGAAAGGGTGGAGATTAACTTGTCGTTCAAGCCTATCAAGAATTGAAATTGCTAATCGCCGATTCTCTTCATTAATTTCTACCCGACTTTCTGGAAAATCCATCTTCTCTAATAATGTTTTAATTATTGCGACTACTTGTTCCATTGTTTATTTTTATAGATTTAATTTGTTTATTTACAAAAAACTGCTGGCCTATACTAAAAAGCGTCGTAGTCAACCAATAAAGCCCTACAGCCGAAGGAAGAGTTCCTAAAATAAAAACTGTTAAAAGGGGGCCGATAAAAACCATCTGTTTATTGATCATTTCCGCCATTGCTGGTTTCTCCTGAGCGCTTTTTTGCTCCTGAGGCTTATTTAAAGCCAAAGAAAGTTTGCCTTGAAAAAACTGAGCAATAGCCGCGGCGGCTATGATAAAAATACTACTTTTACTCAAATCGATCAAGCCCAAAAAAATTTGATTGAGTTGTTGAGGATGAGGAATAAAAGAATAAAGGTTAGTAGTAAGAACATCTGGAGAAAGGCCTTTTAAAATAACTCGGTAAACAGCAAAAATAACAGGCAGCTGAATTAAAAGTAAAATAAAACCACCAAAGGGGTTAACCTTATACTGTCGGTACAGCTCCATTAGAGCCTGGGCTTGTTTTTCTTTATGATCTCGATGATCTTGTTGAATTTTTTTTATCTCTGGAGCCAAATGCTGCATCAATGCCTGCTGGCGAACACTTTTTTGAAAAATAGGAAATAAAAGTAACCGGACTAAGACAGTTAATAGAATAATTGCTATGCCTAAATCTTTAAAGGCCGCATATTGCCACAAAAATATCAGGGCATTTAAAAGAGGTTGATAAAAAATTGTATTAAAAATTCCCATTTTATATTTAGAATTCAAGACGCCTATCGATAGACAGAAAATTTAGTATTTTTGAGTGCTTTTAAAAAAATTGATTTTAGTGTTAGAGGGATAAGTTGGTTAGCTTCGGGTCTTAAAATTACCAAAATTTTATAACCTGGATTTATATTTTTAGAATTAACCCTCGCCCATTCTTTTAAGAGTCGCTTAAGACGGTTTCTTTCTGTGGCTCTCTTGCTAATTTTCGAACTGATAATAAAATGGAAGGTGGAAGGAGATAGGCGATTTAGTTTTTTAAAAATTTTAATATTCAAAAACTTACTATTTCCTTGTTGCATGACAGATATTTAAGGCGTTAGCCTTTGGCGCCCTTTCCTCCTCCGGTTTTTTAAAACCCTTCTTCCGCCAGGCGTTCGCTGGCGCACTAGAAAACCATGCGTAGTCTTCCTTTTTTTCTTTTTGGGTTGATAAGTTCTCGACATAAATTAAAGCTTAACACACTTCTCCCCAATCTTTCAACAACTTCTACCCAAAACAAGAAATTTTAAGGCTTTTGACAATATTTTTAAACCTATATAATTAAACCATGAACCAAAAAGACCTCTGGCAAACGGTTCTGGCAGAGCTTGAATTACAAATTTCAAAACCTAATTTTGTTACTTGGTTGAAAAACAGTCAATTGGTAGATATTAAAGAAGGAATAGTGGTAATCGGTCTGCCTAATAATTTCGCCAAAGAATGGGTTGAAAATAAATACCATAAAATTATTTTAGGAACATTGCGATCTCTGGATACAACTATCAAACAAATCGATTATGTGGTTAGCTTTGATCCTCTTATAAGAAAAAGCCGTCACACCACAAAGCAACTTGAGGGTTTACCAAGTGCTCAACCCTCGTTCCAAGAATTTAAACTTGACCCCGAAACCAATCTCAACCCCCGCTATACTCTTAACTCCTTTGTTGTCGGTCCCTCAAATGAGTTAGCATACGCTGCCGCCTCAGCAGTCATTAAAGAAGTTGGTAGAAAATATAACCCCCTATTTATCTACGGAGGAGTAGGACTAGGAAAGACTCATCTTCTTCAGGGCATCGGTAATGAAATCAAACAATTTTATAAAAATAAAACAAAAGTAAAGTACGTAACCTCAGAAAAATTCATCAATGATGTGGTCTTAGGAATTAGAAATAAAAGGATGGAAGATATCAAAGAAAAGTATCGAATGTGCGATGTTTTGATTATTGACGACATTCAATTTATCGGTGGCAAAGAAAAAACTGAGGAAGAATTTTTCCATACCTTTAATGCTCTTTACGAAAACAACAAGCAAATCATCATTTCCTCAGACCGTCCTCCTCGTTCTATCCCGACTCTTGAGGAAAGACTGCGCTCTCGGTTTGAGGGGGGAATGATTGCCGATATCGGTTATCCAGGCTTTGAAATGCGGGTAGCAATCCTCAAAACAAAGCTTCAAGATCAATCATTGATACTCAGTGATGAAATTATTAATCTTATTGCTACTAAGATCCAACGAAATATACGAGAGTTAGAGGGAGTACTAAACCGCCTCCTTTTTGAACAGTCGAGCAAGGGCGAAATAAATATTAAAAGAGCTGAGGATATTATTAAGCAAAATACAAAAATAACCCACAAAAACATTAGCCCCCAAAAAGTTGTCCGAGTGGTAGCTGAATTTTTCGAGCTCCCTGAAAGAGATTTAATCAATCACTGTCGAAAAAAAGAAATAGTTTTGCCTCGACAAATTGCTATGTATCTCTTAAGAGAAGAATTAAACTTTTCCTATCCCTCTATTGGAGAAAAATTAGGCAGTCGGGATCATACCACCGCAATTCACGCCTGTAATAAAATTTCTAAAAACATTTTAGAAGACCGCTCTCTGGAAAATAAAATTAACCTGATTAAAGAGAGGATATATAGTTGAAAAACTTATGATAAATAAAATTTAATTATCAAAATTTTATAAATAATAAACAAGAAATAAACAGTTAGTCAATAATAAAAAATTTTAAAAAGATAATTAATAAAACAAAAAATCAAACTAATCCCCTTTTCTAAGCATCTAACTACAACTAATACCTAAATAAATATGAAGATTACATTATTACGAGAAAACCTCAAGAGTGGACTGTCGATAATGGAAAAAATTGCTACTAGTAATTTATCGTTACCTATTTTAAAAAATGTTCTCATAAAAACTGATAGTAAAATTCAACTGACAACAACTGATTTGGAAATAGCCATAACTCATTTTATTTCTGGAAAGATCGAAGAAGACGGAAGTATTACTATCCCCGTAAACACCCTAACAGAAATTGTTAATAATCTAAAAAGTGAGAAAATTAATCTAAGTAAAAAAAATAAAAACCTACTTTTAAAAACTGACAATTATGAAGCCTTTCTTCAAGGCATTGAGGAAGAAGAATTCCCCATAATCCCTAGAATTAAGAACAAGAATGAGGTTATAGAAATTAATCCCAATTTATTAGCAAGCTCTTTAGAAAGCGTAATTTTAGCTGCTTCTTTTTCTGAGGTCAGACCGGAAATTTCTGGTGTATCGTTCAACTTTGAACCAGGGATTATAAAATTAGCAGCCACTGATAGTTTTAGATTAGCTGAAAAGACTATCAATCAAGAACAATTCAAAACTAATTTTGAAAAAGGGCTTAAAGTTATTATTCCTCTAAAAACTATTGATAACTTAATTAGGGTTATCAAACAGAAAGAAGCCGATGGAGTAAAAATTTATTTTGATCCCAACCAAGCACTCTTCTGTATTAATGACACAGAAATTATTTCCCGTCTTATCGGAGGAACTTTCCCCGATTATCAACAAATTATTCCCAAAGACATAAAAACCAAAATAACAGTTAAAAACCAAGAATTAATAGATGCTATAAAAATTAGTGGCGCTTTTATCCCACGATCTAATGAGATTAAAATTACCACCACTAAAGACCATAAATTTTTAGAGATTTTTTCTCAGGATAGTAGTTTAGGCGAAAATCGTTACTTGGTACCAGCAAAAATTGAAGGACCAGACCAAGCCATTGCCTTCAATTGGCGATATTTAATTGATGGCTTGCGTTCTGTGAAAGATGAAGAGTTATTTTTAGGTGTTAGCGAGGAGACAAAACCGGTCTTAATTAAACCAGCGAAGACTACTTCCTTCTTTTATATTTTAATGCCGCTTAAGTCTAACTAGGTGTCTTGAGAAGGGTTATCTCTTGAGTTTTTTTATCACCAAAGATATCTTCAACTTCTAATTTCAGAATATTTCTTTCTCTTACATTTTCGGGCCTAATGTAAAATTCGGTAGTGTAATTAAGTATTTTATTTTCGCCAGTAGGCCCTATATTTTCTTTCGAGCTAATAAGAGATTCATTAAACCAAAGATTTATTTTTTTAATATTCAAAAATCCTTGGATAACAGCCTCTACCCGGACATTTCCAGAAATCGAACTTTCATTTGCTGGACTCTGGATTTCTATTTTGGGTTGATAATTGCTTTCGGGGGTTAAGGTAAAATTCGGTGGTAAAGGCTGGTTGAAGGAAGAAAAATTACTAAGATTTTGGGCAGCCCAATCAAGCACTGGCTTTTCCCAATTTTCGAATTGAGGATCAGACATCGGATTTTCCGGCGAAGAGCCCTGAGGATCATCCTTATTGATATCAAAAAGGATGGTGTGAATTTGGGGAAATACTTTTGGCTCTCCTTCTACAAAACCTTTTCTATTAACAATGTATTCGCCTCTTAGTACTGGCTTTAAAGCCAGAATAGGGTCGGGCTTATTAAAGGTTTCTACTGGTTGACCATTTAAGGCCTCAGCCATAAAGTTATGCCAAATAGGTACAGCCGCTAAAATGCCAGCGCTTCCTCGTTGCATCGGCGAATTATCGTTATTACCTGCCCAGACTCCTACTACTAAAGACGGTGTATAACCAATCACCCAGGCATCGCGATAGTTATTAGTAGTTCCAGTTTTAACTGCGGTTTCGTAACCAGGGATGTTTAATAAACTATTTGGTCTAAAAAGAGGAACGCGAGCTTCATCGTCAGAGAGGATATCGTTGATCAAGTTTGCATATTGAGGGTCAATAACTCTTTGTTTATAATCCTGATATCTTTCTAAAACCTTTCCTTGGGCATCAGTAATTTCAAGGATTATTGATTGCTGGTGTCTAATCCCTTCTTGGGCGAACACTGAATAACCCCCAACCATATCTATCAACTTGACTTCACCACCGCCTAACACCAAACTCAATCCATAACGCGAGGGATCGGTAAGGGTGGTAATTCCAAAATCTTGGGCAGTTTTAATAGCATTGTTAATGCCGGTTAGATAAAGAACTTTTACCGAGGGGACATTGATTGATTGAGCTAAGGCGTGTCTGAAATCAACTGGGCCTCGGAATTTTTGATCATAATTTTCGGGTCGATAGCTATTTTGAGGGTTTTTAGTAGTGTCAAATTCCGTAGGAACATCAAAAATTACGGTTTCGGGTGTGTAGCCTTTTTTAAACGCAGTGACATACACAAAGGGTTTAAAAGCTGATCCTGGTTGACGCAAGCCCTGGCTAGCCACATTAAAATTACCATCAAATTGACAATTCTTGCCTGGCGTACAGCCTTTTGGTTCTGGTGACGCAAAATAATCCTTTGAACCCACTAAGGCTAAAATTTGGCCGGTATTAGCATCCTGGGCCACTAAAGCAGCATTCTTGCCTTGGTAGAGTTTTTCATTATTTAAAGCACCTTCTTTAACTAGTTTTTCAGCAATTTCTTGAAGATGCCAGTCAAGGGTGGTAATTATTCTCAGGCCCATCTGTTCGACTACTGCTTCTCCGTATTTGGTATTTAGATAATCTCGAACCATAAAGACAAAGTGAGGGGCTTTGATAGCAGTTGTCTCAGGAACAAATTTCAATTCAGTTTTTTGAGCTCGAATTTTTTCCTCTTCATCAATAAATCCTAAATTATGCATTCGCTCTAAGATGTAATCCTTTCTTTGGATTAATTCATCTTTGTGGCTGCCGTAGGGAGAATAATAGCTTGGGGCTTTAGTAAGGGCTGCCAATAAGGCTGCCTCAGCTATGTTAAGGTCTTTAGCTGACTTATTAAAATACGTTTGGCTCGCAGCTTCGATGCCATAGCTATTAGAGCCATAAGGAACCTGGTTTAAGTAGAGATTCAAAATTTCTTCCTTGGGATACCTTTTTTCCATCTGGAAAGCCAATACTAATTCCTTCATTTTCCTTGATAAAGTGCGCTCCGGAGTCAGAAAGAGATTTTTTACTAATTGTTGAGTAATCGTTGAGCCCCCCTGGACTATACCTCTTCTTAAAATATTGGTGAATAATGCCCGAACAAGAGCTTGCCAGTCAAAAGCTGGATGTTCGAAGAATTTGGCATCCTCGATAGCAATTGTTGCCTGCTTAATATATTGAGGGATTGCTTCCGGCGGAATAACGGTGCGTTTTTCTTCGCCGTGGATTTCGTAAAGGAGGATTTCGCCAGTTCGATCAAAAATTTTAGTAGATTGGATAATTTGCCGATTGTTTAAAGTGTCAAAACTCGGAAGATTTTTAGCAATCCGGGCAAAGGAAATTAGAATAACTGCAACCAATATTAATAATGAAGCAAGAAAAATCGTAAAAAAAAGACCAATTTTTGAGAATTTCCTTTTTTGTTTTTTTAATTGCGACATAATTAGAGTTATTTGGGGAGTTAACGATAGTATTAAAATTATATATTACCTTAAAATTATAGCAAAAGTTAAAGGCTTGTTTAGAATAAAATTGCCTCCTAGCTATAATCATTAGGAGGCAATTTTATAAATAATTTTTTTCTAATAACTTTCCTCTTCGGGAATTTCTTCCTCTTTCTCTCTTTCCTCTTCAATTTCTTCCTTCTCTGTGCTTTTATCCTTTGTTTCTTCTAATTCTTCTTCCTCTAATTCTTCGTCTAAAATTAGTGGTTTAGTTTTAATAGCCATTACTTAAAGAGACATTTTAGGCGACCTTTTTGGTTAAAGACGATTAATAAATAACTTTTTATAGAGGATTGTAGGAGTTTAAAAATTATTTGTCAACCCCCACGCTCAACGCTGAGAATTTCTGGCGATAGATTGCTGTTAGGGCTAAGGCGATGGCATCAGTGACATCATCAGGCGTAGGAGGTTTTTTTAATTTTAAAATTTTAGTAATCATTCGAGCCACCGCTTTTTTATCGCTAAGGCCATAGCCAGTAATTGTTAGTTTTACTTCATTAGGGCTGTATTCAACAACTTTAATTTTATTTCTTATCGCTTCTAAAATTAAAACTCCTCGAAAGTGGGCTATTTCAAGAGCAGTTTTCCGATTCTTCCCAAAATAAATTTTTTCAATAGAAAACAGGTCAGGGGAATTTTTTTTAATTAACCTACTTAAAAGCCGCTGAGCTTCTAAAAGCCTATCGCCAAAGTTTTTTTGCTTTATTGGCAAAAGCCCACAGCTAAGAAGTTTAACCCCCCCCTGCTTTAAGGTTTTTTTTGCAACACAACTAAAGCCAATTCGGGTACTGCCAGGGTCAATGCCAATGATTTTCATGGAGTAATCTCGATTATACGAATTTTTAGACAATATCCGAATTTGATCCTCGACCTAAAATTGAACATTAGTGAATATCCTTTGGACACTAGCATGGTTTTCTAATTCTTCGATAAGATTCTGAAGTTTTTCCTTGCCCTCTTGAGGAATTTCTTGTTTAAATTTTGCTTGCCAAGTTATGCCTTCTTCAGTAGTAATTTGCTCAAAAGCCCAACGGACACCGCCTGGCTCAATAAGTCTTCCTCCAAATTCAGAAAGAATATTTTTAATTTCAGCAATGGCACGATTTTTATTATCCGTAGCAACTTCAATAATAAGAGCAATCCCTGAAGGACCATAGGCTTCAATAGTTAATTCTTCTAAAGACTGATGGTCTTTGGTCTCTGAGGCGCGTTTAATAGCACGCTCGATAGTTTCAAGGGGTAATTTATTAGCCTTAGCTTTTTCTATCACTGATCGAAGCTGAGGATTAAAATCAGGGTTAGGATTTTTTTTGGCGGCTATAGCAATGGCTTGGATTAACTTAGAAAATAACTTTCCTCTTTTAATATCAGTCACTCCCTTTTTATGTTTTATTTGACTCCATTTAGAATGA
>CAYISL010000014.1:0-9787 GCA_964366075.1 uncultured Candidatus Saccharibacteria bacterium | reverse complement strand
TCATTAGATAAGGTTCATAAACTTCTTCTAAAGTATCTTTTTCTTCATTAAGGCTGGCGGCTAAGGTGCTTAGACCTACCGGGCCGCCACTAAATTTTTTAATTAAAACCTGAAGAAGGCGTCGATCGTGGGGTTCTAACCCTAAGCTGTCAATTTCTAAAGAATCCATAGTTTTCTGGCTGATTTCTTTAGTGATGACACCATCGCTATAGACCTGAGCATAATCACGGCTACGTTTTAAAAGTCGATTAGCGACCCTTGGTGTGAAACGCGAAGCGACCGCTATAATTTTAATTGCTTCAGGTTCAACTCGGCAACCTAAAATTTGGCTAGAACGTTTAATAATCGCCTCGATGTCGCTTAATTTGTAATAATCAAGACGGAAGATAACGCCGAAACGGCTGCGAAGGGGATTAGAAATAAGTCCTATTCGGGTAGTGGCAGAGATGAGGGTAAAAGGATTTAATTCTAAAGAAAGGGTTCGGGCTCCTGGCCCTTTGCCTATAATAATATGGAGCCGGCGAGTTTCTAAGGCTGGATAAAGAATTTCTTCAACAGTTTTATTAAGACGGTGAGCCTCATCAATAAAAAGAACATCACCAGGCTCTAAATTACTCAAAACAGAAGCCAAATCACCTGTTTTTTCTAAAGCTGGGCCCGAGGTTACTTTAATATCAGCCCCCATCTCTTTAGCAACTAAATGGGCCAGAGTAGTTTTTCCTAAGCCTGCTGGCCCATAAAAAAGAAGGTGATCACAACACTCCGAACGTTTTTTAGCCGCTTCCATTAAAATTTTTAAATTCCGCTTAATTTTTTCCTGCCCAACATAATCCTGCCAAACTTTAGGTCGTAAGGCTAAATCAATATTTTTATCTTCTAGGATTTTTAGAGGCTCTTTAGACATATTGACAAAAAGATATTATTATGATATCATTTAGGCTAAGCAACAGTCAGAGGAGTAAAAGTAATCATACACCGTTATAACCACTAGTGCCATAAAAACTTTCTGTTCTGTAGGCAAGACTCTTAATCTTGAAATACAACCTTAAGAGTCAATGGGGATTTATCTCAGTCAAATGGGTAGGTCGGCTTCGGCGGATTTATTCCTCGGATAAATTCTTTTCTCCTCGGCTTGCCCGAGGTTTGTTTGCCTACAGGACAGAGAGTTTTTACCCCCACACTAATGAAGCACAGGTTTTCTCTGAAGCTTTTGCTAAAACAAGGATTTTAAGATTAATTCTAGGATTTCTTTAAAAACGAGCTTATTAGAGAAAACTTGTAAGCTTCGCAGTACTTCATTAGTGTGGGGGTTAAATTGTAAAAGGCAAAGGGCCAGTCGTATGTCTAACCTCTTCAAAGCTGGTAATTCCGTCAAAGACCTTCAGGATCCCATCTTGCTGCATAGTGACCATCCCTTTTTTTAAAGCTAATTCTTTTAAGTTGGCTTGGGTAGGCTCTTGGTTAATCAATTTTTCTATTTCGTCATCAATAATCAAAAACTCGAAAATACCAATACGTTTCTTATAGCCTAAATTGTTACAGAACCTACAACCTCGAGGTTGAAAGATTTTAATCTCCTCTAATTTGGGTTTTTTAACTCGCGCCGGCAGGCCTTTAAGGAAAGCTTCAATCTCTTGTCTAAGTTTAGGGCTTATCTTTAGTGATTTTCTGCATTTTGGGCAGAGACGTCTTACTAATCTTTGAGCAATAGCTAAATTAATAGCGGGAGCGATAATAGAAGGCTTTGTTCCAAGGTCAATGAGTCGGGGGATAGTGTCAGCAGCTTCGTTGGTATGGAGGGTTGAGAAAACTAAGTGACCAGTAAGAGCTGCATGCATCGCAATTTCGGCTGTTTCTAAATCTCTAATTTCTCCTACCAAAATGATATCGGGATCCTGGCGTAAAATAGAGCGCAGCCCATTAGCAAAAGTGTAGTTAGACTTAGAAGCAACCTGAGTTTGGGAAATGCCCTCCAGGTGATACTCGATAGGATCTTCAATGGTAATAATTTTAACTTCAGGAGAATGAGTTTTTCTTAAAAAGGCATAAAGGGTTGTAGTTTTTCCAGAACCTGTTGGTCCAGTATTAAGAATCATCCCATTTGGCTTCGTAATTTCTCTTTCGATAATCTCCAAGTCATCTGGGCGAAAGCCTAATTCTTGAAAAGACACTCGGATTGATCGGGGGTCTAAAACTCTCATCACTGTTGCTTCGCCGTATTCAGAAGGGATAATTGAGGTACGAATTTCAATCTCAGTTTCTCCGCTGGTAATAGTAAAGCGGCCATCTTGGGCTTCGCTGCGGACATTGAGTTTTAAATTTGAGAGAAGTTTAATTCGAGAAAGTAAGGACTGATAGGTGAGTAGTTTTATGTTTTCCGAAACATCATGGAGAATCCCATCAATCCTTATGCGCAGGCGGACATTTTGTTGTTGGGGTTCAAGATGAATATCTGAAGATTCGGTGATTAAGGCGCCGGCTAAAATTACTTCCAAAAATTGAGGAGTGGGTAGACTAGTTGATTCTAAAGCTTTTTTAATACCATCTAAATTTTTTAATTCCTTAGAAAATTTAACTAACTGCTGAGCTTCGATTTTTACTTGGCCAGTGATTTTTTCTTCAGGCTTAATGACAAATCGATAAAAATCCCAAACATGCTTTAAGCTGCTTTCCGAAACAACAAACAAATTTATTTTAAAACCCCGATTTTCTAATTCTTTGATAACTGCTTTAGTTTTAGGATTATTTGGATCTAATACTACTAAAGCTACCCGCTTTCTTTTTTCTTCTATAAGAGCTACCTTAGCTTCCTTAGCTCTTTCTTCCTCGATTAAGGCGAGGGCTTCAACATTGATAGAAAGCCTTGAGGCGTCTAAATAACCTAAATTGGACTGCGCTGCTTTTTTTTGAGCCTCTCTTTCTTCGGCCTCACGTCTTGCTTTCTTCAGTTTTTCCTCAAATCGATTTAAAATTCTCATTTTCGACGGCAGTTTTATTAAAATCAAAAGCAATGGGATTGGTTGTTGTTTAGTTAGTAATTTTTTTTCAAGGAAGGTTATTAAAGTTAATAATAAGCTCGATTAGCTTTTAAGCAAAGATTTTCTTTTAATAAAAAATAACTATTAGATCCTCTAATATAGTTAAAGATAAGAAAACAAGAAGCAAATAGCAATATTGACAGATTTATAATTTTGGTATCTTACTTTTTCTTAAATAATATAGCTCTTCTTCAGGGTGTGGTATAATTTTTTAATGCCTCGACACATAACTAAAACTTCTCAAGAAACTAAAAAATTAGCCAAAATTTTAGCCTCAGAAGCCGTTGGGACTAAAAAAAGCAAAAAGGCCTTGGTTTTGGCTTTGGTAGGCGATTTAGGTTCAGGCAAGACCACTTTTATTCAAGGGTTTATGAAGGGGTTAGGAATTAAAAGAAGGATTACTAGCCCTAGCTTTTTAATTTTTAGAAGCTACAAACTACCATCTATAAGTTTCAAGTTTCCCGCCGAAGGCGAGGCTCGCCACAGGCGGCGTGTTTCGGGCTTCAAGAAGGTCTATCATATCGATTGTTACCGTCTTAAAAAACCAAACGAGCTTTTGGTTTTAGGATTCAAAGAGATTTTAGCTGATCCTAAAAATTTAATCTTAATCGAGTGGGCGGATAAAATTAAAAAGATATTACCAAAAGATACTATCTGGTTAGAATTTAAGCACGGCAAATTGCCGAACCAGAGGATTATTAAAATAAAACTCTTGTAGCTTATAGCGTATAACTTGTAACCCAAGAAATTTCTAAATTTCTTGAGTTACATGCTACAAGCTACGGGTTACACGATTATGCGCACTTTACTTTTAATCGATACAAACTCTTTAATCCATCGCTGTTTTCATGCTTTGCCTCCTCTAACCGGACCAGATAAACAACCAACTGGGGCGCTCTACGGTTTAGCTTCGACTCTTCTTAAAGTAATCCGGGAATTAAAACCTAATTTTATCCTGGCAGCCCTTGACCGGCCTGAACCAACTTTTCGCCACCAAGAATTTGAAGCTTATAAAGCTCACCGGCCAAAAACTCCTGACGATTTAGTTTCTCAAATTACCGAAGCTCACTTATTAATAGAGAAATTTAACATTAAAATTTTAGAAAAGCCTGGTTTTGAGGCAGATGATATTATCGGTACCATTGCGGAGAAGGCTAAAAAAGAAAAAGATGTACAAGTCATCATTTTAAGCGGTGACCTAGATACTCTCCAGGCGGTTGAAAACGAGAAAGTTATTGTTTTAATCTTGAAAAAAGGAGTGAGCGACACAGTTTTTTACAACCAAGAGGCGGTAAAGGAACGATTCGAATTAGAGCCGGAATTTTTGTCTGATTATAAAGGTTTAGTAGGCGATCCATCGGATAATATACCGGGAGTTAAAAGTATCGGTCCAAAAACTGCCAAAAGAATTTTACAGGAATTTGGGCACCTGGAAGATTTTTATGAAAAGATTAAAAAAATAGATTTTAAGAAATTAAAAGAAAGCGATCAAAAGCTTTTTCAAAAACTTTTAGATAATAAAAAAGAAGCCCTTTTCTCTAAGCGTTTGGCTACGATAAAAAAAGATATGCCTTTAGATTTTTCCTTAGACGAGCTTTCTTACCAAGGGCCCAAAATAGATAGCCTTGCTTCTTATTTTCAGGGATTAGGTTTTGAGAGTTTAATAAAAAGAATTAAAGCGGACAATCAATTATCTCCTCAAGGCCTTTGGGATAAAAACCAAACTGAAGATCTGTATTTTTTATCTAGCCTAGAAAAGCCTCTTAAGATTGATAAAAATATTACCTTAGTGGGATTTAATCTGAAAAATTTTCTGAAATCTCAACCATTTGAGCAGTTTAAAGATCAAAAGATTTTTGATTTGGGTATTGCTTTTTGGCTTCTTGATCCAGACCTTAAAGATTATTCTCCTGAGGCGATTACTAAAAAATTTTTAAAAAGACCATTTTCGAATTTCGACTCTTTAGCGCCTCAGCTTTTTCATTTTGCTAAAAATAAATTACAGGAATATGGATTAAAAAAAATCTTTTACGAGATAGAGATGCCGATATTGAAAATTTTAGCCCAAATGGAGAATTGGGGGGTTAAAATTAATGTCAACATCATAGATTCTCTTTCAAAAAAGTTAACTAAAAATTTAGAAACCCTAACTAAAGAAATCTTTAATCTAACTCGTAGTTCTTTTAATATTAATTCTTCCAAGCAACTCTCCCAAGTGATATTTAACCAACTTAGAATTCCTTCTAAAGGCATTCGCCGCACGCCTCAAGGTATATTCTCCACCGATTCTCAAGAATTGCTAAAAATTAAAGATCAACATCCGGTAATTGAAAAAATTTTAGAATATCGGGAGCTTTTCAAGTTAAAAAATACTTACTTAGATATTTTGCCAAAGATTATTGATAACAGTTCCCGTATTCATACTGACTTTATCCAAGTAGGAACTGCCACCGGTCGTCTAAGTTCGCGAAATCCCAATCTTCAAAACATTCCTCGAGCTGGTGAGTTCGCCAATGACTTACGTCAGGCATTTATCTCTGAACCTGAATATCAATTAGTTTCTTTCGATTATTACCAAATTGAATTAAGGGTTATCGCTTCATTGGCTAAAGATCAGAAAATGATCAAAGCCTTCTTGTCTGATGAGGATATTCATCTTTTAACTGCCGCAGAAGTTAATAATGTTCCTTTAGATAAAGTAACGTCGGAAATGCGGCAGGAGGCTAAGGCGTTAAATTTCGGTGTTATTTATGGGATGGGCGCTGAAGCCTTTGCTCGTTCTAGTGGTATTACCAAAGAGGAAGCAAGGAAGTTTATTGAGGAATATTTTAACGATTTTCCTCAAATTCGCCGATTTCAGGAAGAACAAAAAGAGTTCGCCAGAACTTTTGGTTATATAAAAACTGAATTGGGTCGGCGGCGCTGGCTTTTTGATATTGTCTCATTTGACCGTGGCAGGCAGGCAGCGGTTGAACGGATGGCTTTAAATATGCCAGTTCAGGGTGGAGCGGCTGATATCATAAAGTTAGCGATGGTAAAGATTGTTAACGAATTAGAGAGCCGAAATCTTTGGGGTAATAAAATTAAATTACTCCTACAAATTCATGATGAATTGCTCTTTGAAATAAACCGCGATATAGTAAAAGAATCAGTAGGAATAATAAAAAATATTATGGAAGAAGCTTACTCTTTATCAGTTCCTTTGAAAGTCGAAGTAAAAGTTGGAGATAATTGGGGAGATTTAAAAAAATATGTCTAAAATTACCTTCTATCTTTCTCTTCCGGAAATGCGAACCTTTTGGTTTTTCTTGGTTTTGATCGTGGCTTTTATAATTGTCGCTGTCTTTTATTTAGATATTGAGAGTCTTTGGATTTTAATAACTACCGGCATTTTCTTAGTTATTGGTTTAGTAGTTTTTATTAATAATTTAAAACTGGCTCGAGCTAATTTTGATTTTAAAGTTAAAAAAGGCCAACTGGAGAGCATTATTACCAGCCTAAGAGATGGAGTGGTTGTTTACGACCAGGATTTTAAAATTTTAATTTTTAATCCGGCAGCCGAAAATATCTTTTCTTTAAAGGCTAAAGAGATAATAGGCACGGTTTTTGACCCTAGTAAGGGTCAGTTCTGGCCCACTCGACTTTTGACCCAAGTCCTTTTTCCTTCATTAGCTCCTCAGGTAGTCAAGCGCACCTTACCTGAACAATACCCCCGAGTCGTAGATATGTCTTTTGAAGAACCCCATTTAGAGCTCCGAGTAACCACCACTAAAATTATCGATCCTGACGGCAAACTTTTAGGATTTTTGAAATTAATCCAAGATCGGACTCGAGAAAAAGACCTTCTAAAATCGAAAACTGAATTTATCACCATAGCCGCTCACCAACTTCGAACTCCCCTAACTGGCATCAAGTGGACTTTTGAGGAATTGTTGAAAGGGGATTTGGGACCGCTGAATGATAGTCAAAAAGAGCTCCTAGCCAAAGGTGGTGTCGCCTCCCAAATACTTATAGATACGGTTAATGATCTTTTAGATGTTTCTAAAATTGAGGAAGCTAAATTTGGTTACAACTTTACAAAAATTAATTTAATTGAGTCTATCGAACAGATTTTGGTTTCTTTTCAAGAGATAGCTAAGCAGCACAAAATTAATCTTTATTTCGAAAAACCAAAAGAAGAAATTCCTTTAATTACGGCGGATTTAGAAAAATTTGGCTTAGTAATTCAAAATCTCGTCAATAATGCCATTAAGTACAATGTTGAAAACGGCGAGGTAGTTGTTGGTATTAAAAAGATACCTGACCAACCCTTTATTTTGATAAGCGTTAAAGACACGGGCGTTGGCATTCCAGTTCAAGAGCTGGAAAAACTTTTTAGTAAATTTTTTAGAGCTAGTAATGTTTTGAAATTTGAACCCGAAGGCTTGGGGTTAGGACTTTATATTGTTAAAAATATTGTTCAGCGCCACGGAGGGAAAATTTGGGTAGAGTCCGAAATCAACCGTGGCACTACTCTTTACTTCACCTTACCTACTGATGAAACCCTAATTCCGCCAAAGGAGGTATTTTACGAAGAAGAGTAAAGGACTTTCTCTAAATTTTGGTATGCCCGAACTACCCGAAGTCCAAACAATTGTAAATGACCTCAATAAAAAGATTAGAGGTCAACGAATCACCGGCATTTGGTTTGATACCCCAAAACTAATAAAGAAGCCTAGGCCTCAGGAGTTGGAGAGACAGATTAAAGGATTAAAAATCACAGCGATCAAGCGGCGAGGGAAAAATATACTTATATATTTAAGTCAACAGTCAACAGTCAACAGTCAACAGTTATTATTGATTCATCAAAAATTAACTGGCCATCTTCTTTTAGGTAAATGGAAAATTAAAAAAACAACGAATAACAAACAACAGGTTATAAGTTTATTTAAGGGGTCCTTAGAAGAAAGAGTCAATAATTATATCCATCTTATATTTTATTTAGATAGTGGCTGGCAGTTGGCGCTTTCGGATTTAAGAAAATTTGCCAAAGTTCTACTAGCCTCAAAAGAAGAAATCGAAAACTTGCCAGAATTAAAAAAGTTAGGGCCTGAGCCGCTAGATAAAAATTTCACTTTTGCCCAATTTAAGATTTTAATTGGCTCAGAGAAGCGTAAGATTAAGCAGGTTTTGATGGGTCAGGAAGTGATTGCTGGCATTGGCAATATTTATTCTGATGAAATTTTATGGCAAGCCAAAATTCATCCTTTTAAGCCAGCGAATCATTTGACCGAAAAAGAATTAAAAATCCTCTGGTTAGCGATGCGACAGATTCTGAAAAAAGCGGTAAGGCTGCGGGGTACATCCACTAGCGATTATCGAGATACTGCAGGCAAGCCTGGTGCTTATACCAGAACTCGTTTAGTTTATCAGCGAGAGGATGAACCTTGTCAACGTTGCCAGAACCTAATTAAAAGAATTAAAATAGGCGGGAGGTCAGCCCATTTCTGTCCAAAATGCCAAAAGAATGTTTAAAACAGAGCTATGTCAAAGTACATTTTCGTAGCCGGTGGGGTTATGTCCGGCGTAGGTAAGGGTATAGCCGCTGCTTCAATCGGTAAAATTCTTCAATCTCGAGGTTTTAAAATTACTACCATTAAAATCGATCCCTATGTTAATGTTGATGCCGGCACAATGAGTCCGACGGAACACGGTGAAGTTTTTGTTTTGGATGATGGTAAGGAATGCGATCAGGATATGGGTAATTATGAAAGATTTTTAGATCAAGAATTGTCCAGTTTTAATTATATGACTACCGGCAGTGTTTATCAGGCGGTCATTAATCGAGAAAGGAATTTAGGCTACGATGGTCGCTGTGTGGAGGTAGTCCCCCATATTCCTTTAGAGGTTATAGAGATAATCAATAGGGCAGCTTTAAAAAATAGGGTTGATATAGTTATTACGGAGATTGGCGGAACGGTCGGGGAGTACCAGAATATTCTGTTTTTAGAAGCTATTAGAATGTTGAAAATCAAAAAACCTCGCGATGTTCTTTTAATTTTAGTAAGCTATCTCCCCGCTCAAAGTTCTAAGGCTGAATTAAAAACAAAGCCCACTCAATATGCGGTTCGGACTCTTAACTCCGCTGGTCTTCAGCCGGATATTGTCATCGCTAGGGCGTCTGTTTCTTTAGATAAAAAGCGTAAAGAAAAAATATCTTTTAATTGTAATCTTCAAGAAAAAGATGTGATTTCGGCGCCCGATGTCGAGAGTATTTATGAAGTCCCGATAAATTTTGAGAAAGATAATTTAAGCGATCTTATTCTGGAAAAATTAGAACTTCGAGCCCGGGGCCGCGATCTTTCTCGCTGGCAGCAGTTAGTAAGGAATATTCGTCGGGTTGCCAAGCCTGTAAGAATTGGCATTGTGGGAAAATATTTTAGCACCGGCGAATTCATTTTAGCTGATTCCTATATTTCGGTGATTGAAGCAGTAAAACATGTTGCCTACGGATTTCATAAAAAACCGGAAATTCAATGGCTTAATGCTGAGGAATTTGAGAAAAATCCGGAACAACTCCGCCAATTGTCGAGTTATCAAGGTATTATTATCCCTGGAGGATTTGGCAGTCGGGGAACAGAAGGCAAGATTGCTGCTATCGGCTATTGCCGCCAGAAAAAAATTCCTTTTTTGGGATTGTGTTATGGAATGCAGTTAGCCGTGGTTGAATTCGCTCGTTCAGTGGGTGGACTTAAAAAAGCCCAAACTAC
>CAYISL010000013.1:0-9940 GCA_964366075.1 uncultured Candidatus Saccharibacteria bacterium | reverse complement strand
TAGCAGCAGCAATACCTTCATAAACATAAACACCCGAAGCAGTGATAAATGGGTCATTGTCGGTTTCCTCGACAGTACTGGAATAGCCAGTTACCCAAACTTTATAGATTTTAGGCTGGAACGGCCTAGATTTAAAGAAATTTGGTGAATTTTGAGCTAATAAGGCATCCCCAATCACGACATAATGGTCAGTTTCAGGGGTTATAGAGGTATATTTTTCAAGGTTATATTTCCCTGGGCTCGAGAATAAGGGCATTAAGCCCAAACTAGCAAAAAGTAGCATAAATGCTACATATTTAGTACTCATATTCAATCCTTCGATAAACTCAGGATTGCCCTGAGCATGTCGAAGGGCAATTAAAAAAGCCCTTTTAAGGCTTACATAAGAAGTATAGCAGGTCAGAGGAGATTGTCAAGCCTTACAGTTTAGTTATAGCGAAATTTCAGTGATCAGTAATCGCCGCTATATTTACGTCCTCCGAGGGCGTAAGATTATAAGGTTGATGAAATTTGAGTTTTATTTGACTTTCGAATGGCGTAATTATTTAATTTGACTAGTGACCGATTATAATCTAAAGGCAATAGTGCTTTCCAAGAAAGAGTCAGGCAGCAATGATATCTTATTTTCTCTTTACACCAAAGAGTTAGGGAGGGTAAATGCCTTAGCTAAGGGAGCAAAGAAAATTACTTCAAAGTTAGCTGGTCACTTAGAACCTTTAAGTTTGACTCATATCAGATTAGTTGAGAAAAAGAAGCCTCATATTGCTGACGCGCTTTTGGTGGATAATTTTAAGAATATCAGAACTAATTATCAGGTTTTCAAAGAAGCCCTTACTCTGTTAAAATTTATAGAAGAGAACACTTTTGAATTTCAAGCTGACGAGCCCTTGTGGCAGGTGGTAACCCAAGCTCTAAAAAACCTTGACCGAGCAGCGACCTTATTAGCTCAAAGAAACCTAAATGTCACGCCCCTCGTCGAGAAAATCTATAAGGACGTAAATAGGGTGTTAGGGTATTAAATTTGATATGCCTTTAGAAGATTTAGAAAAAGAACTTTATAGCCAAGAAGAACCTCGGCCCGAAATTAATTTAAAGAAGGAGGGGGGAAAGCCTTTCGTCAGGCCAGCGCCTCTGGCTGGGAGCAAAGTTCCTGGACCAACTGAAGAAGAAAAAATTGTTGAAAAAGAACCCTTTCTTCTTGCGATGACTCGAAAATTTAGCCGCAACCTTTTGATTTTTTTGATTATTGGAGTAGTAATTTTAACTGGAGTAGTTGGCTGGTTGTTTTGGCACTCGCCAGGTCCAGAGGAAATAGTTTTTAAAATTTCCGGTCCGACAGAGCCGGTAATGATAGGAGTTCCTTTTGAGTTAAAAGCAGAGATTTCTAATAACTCAAATAGTGCTCTTAAGACAAGTAAAATTATTATAAATTTACCAGAAGGAGTAGCCGAGCTTGGTCATACGCCAGAAGAACAGGCAACAATTAGTAGGTATCTTGGCGATGTCAGTAGTAGCGAGATTTCTGAACAGACTTTTTCTTTGGTAGCTTTAAGCGGGGAACGAACTGTCAAAGAATTTAAGGCGATCTTTATTTTTACTACACCTGGTTTAGGAGCAGAATTCGAACGAGGGGCTAAGTTTGAAGTTAATTTCACAGAGCCGGCTTTATATTTAGATATTCGCACGCCCCAGAAGGTGATAAGTGGCGAAACTTTTGAAGTTGAAATTAACTATCAAAATTTATCAGAGACTACTTTCAACGATTTAGAATTGGAATTAGCTTACCCTCCTAACTTTAACTACAAGGAAGCCACCATAAAGCCAGCTACAGGTAATAATCTTTGGAAAATAGAGAAACTTTCAGCTCACGAAAAAGGAAATTTTACCATCAAAGGAAGCGTCATCGGCAAAGCTGATTCGTTTTTTGAGATTACTTCGGATTTAAAGGCTCCCTTTGCCGGGCGACCGCTTTCTGTTAATAAAAAATCAGCTTCAATAGTTATTGCCCCTTCGCCGCTTTTATTAGAGCTTGCAGTCAACAGGCAAGATAATTACATCGCCCATCTTCAAGATACGCTTAATTATGAAATTAAATACCGGAATAACTCTGAGGTTGGTTTGCAGGATGTGATTTTGAAAGTTCAACTCATTGGCGAAATGTTTGATTTTTCTACTTTAAGAACTAAATCCTTTGTCAGCTCTATTGATAACACTTTAACTTGGAATGTAGCAGTAGTGCCCAGTTTTCGAATGTTAGCGCCTGGAGAGCAAGGAGCAGTCCAGTTTAGTATCGGTTTAAAAAGTGCTTATCCCATCAAACGTCTAGGCGACAAGAATTATATTCTAAAGGCAAAAGGACAGATTGAGTCGCCAACCGTGCCTTATTTTGTCTCGGCTGAAAAAACACTTGGATTGGCGAGTTTGGAAACTAAAGTCGCTGGCCAAATAGCCATAGACGCCCAAGCTTATTACAAAGACGCAGCTTCGGGATTTATTAATAGCGGTCCTTTTCCGCCCAAAGTGAACATTCCAACTAATTACACCATCCATTGGCAGATTAAGACTTTCGCCAGCGATTTTAAAGACATTGAAGTAAAGGCTTTTCTTCTTTCAGGAGTAACTTGGACAGATAAATTTAAAACCAACATAACCGACTCTCAATTAGAATTTAACGAGCGCACTTCGGAAGTAGTTTGGAGAATTAACCGACTTATTGCTAATAAGGGAGTTATCAATCCGCCAGCAGAAGCAATTTTTCAAATATCAGCTGTCCCTTCGGTGAATCAACTTGATCAGACGATGCCGTTATTAAGCGAAACCCAATTGAAGGCTTTCGATGAGTTTGTTGAGTTAAAAACAAATGTCACTGATAAGGCTTTAGATACCCGTCTTCCTGATGACCCAACGGTTAAAGACGGAAGAGTTAAGATGTAGTTAAAATCAAAAATCCAATAATGAATCTTATAGATAAAATTGAAAGTTTAGCTAAACGCCGGGGGTTTGTCTTCCCGGGCTCGGAAATTTACGGCGGTTTGGCGAATTCCTGGGATTACGGACCGCTGGGCGTTGAACTAAAAAATAACATCAAACAGCTTTGGTGGGAAAAATTCGTCCAAAGCCGCGATGACGTGATTGGTATTGATACGGCTTTGATTATGAATCCGAAAGTTTGGGAAGCGAGCGGACATTTAAGAGAATTCTCTGATGTTTTAATTGAATGTAAGAAATGTTCTAGTAGACTTAGGTTCAATCCAAAAATTGGTGGAGCTAGAATCAAACACTCTTCAGTTGAGGAAATCAAAGCTTTTACATCAGCTCTAATGGAAGGAGCTGAGAAGGCTGTTAAAAAATATCCAAATGTTGCAAAAGATGCTTGGTGGAAGTGTGAAAATTGTGGGGAAAAGAACGATTATAAATTATCTCCCCCAAGAAAATTTAACTTAATGTTTAAGACTTTCATTGGTCCAGCCGAAGAGACCGCAAATGTGGTTTATCTCCGTCCTGAAACCGCCCAAGGAATGTTTGTGAATTTTAAAAATGTTTTGGATACGACCCGTATGACTTTGCCTTTTGGTATCGCCCAAATTGGTAAGGCGTTCCGAAACGAAATTACGACCGGTAATTTTATTTTCCGTTTAAGGGAATTTGAGATGATGGAGATTGAATATTTCATCCGCGAGAAAGATTGGAAAAATTATTTTAAATATTGGAGAGAAGAGATGATTAATTGGATTAAGGAGTTGGGAGTAAATGTTAAAAAAATTCACGA
The DNA here is from genome assembly GCA_964366075.1 of uncultured Candidatus Saccharibacteria bacterium. GTDB lineage: Bacteria > Patescibacteriota > Minisyncoccia > UBA6257 > CAYISL01 > CAYISL01. The sequence continues at coordinate 6,171 of CAYISL010000013.1, read as the reverse complement.
AACGGAAATCCCCGAAGGCGAACGAGCGCATTATTCCAAAAAAACCATTGATTTTGAATACGAATTTCCTTTTGGCCAAAAAGAACTTTACGGCTTGGCTTATCGGACGGACTTTGACTTAAAAAATCACGAGAAATTTTCTGGCCAAAATTTGAAATACAAAGACCCGGAAACTGGCGAAGAATTTTGGCCTCATGTGATTGAGCCGACCTGGGGCGTGGACCGGTCGGTGCTGGTGGTTTTACTGGAATCCTATTACGAAGATAAAGATAGGATTGTTTTAAAGATTCCTCCGAAACTGGCGCCTTATAAAGCAGCGGTTTTCCCGCTTTTAGCCAATAAGCCAGAATTAGTGAAATTGGCGAGAAAAATTTACGATGATTTAAGAAAAGAATTTATGGTTGCTTTTGACGATCGTGGCAATATCGGTAAGCGTTATTTCAGCCAAGACGAGATTGGTACTCCTTGGTGCGTAACCATTGACTTTCAAACTCTTGAAGATGGGACTGTAACGGTACGCGACCGCGACACCAAAAAACAAGAACGTGTTGAAATTCCTAAACTAACAGAATTATTTAGCTCAAAATTAAAAACTGACTAACTAACAAATTCCATGTTGCCTTATAAGAAAATCGTTTTTCAAAATGGCTTGCGCCTGCTTTTGGTGCCTCAAGAAGGCGCAAAAACAATAACTGTTTTAGTTTTAGTGGAGGCTGGCTCTAAATACGAAACTAAAGAACTGAACGGCCTTTCCCATTTCTTGGAGCATATGTGCTTTAAGGGGACAAAAAAACGGCCTAAATCTCTTGATATTTCTTCTGAATTCGACCAGATTGGTGCGGAATACAATGCTTTCACTGCTCAAGAAATGACCGGCTATTTTGCTAAAGCCCAGGCAAAACATCTTGAAAGTATAAGTGATCTTATTTCTGATCTTTATCTCAATCCAGTTTTTGATCTGCAGGAAATTGATCGAGAAAGAGGAGTTATTATTGAAGAAATTAATATGTACGAAGATTTGCCTCAGCGTCGAGTTCAGGAATTATTTATTTCCCTTCTTTATAAAGATCAGCCAGCGGGTTGGGACATTGCTGGCCGGAAAGAAGTGATTGGAAAATTAAATCGAGATGACTTCTTAAAATATCGCTCCGATCATTATGTGGCTTCAGCAACCTTGGTTGTCGTAGCTGGTGCTTTTGATGAGTCTGAGATAGTGAAAATTATTGAAGATAGGTTTGCGGGGATCGCTACTGATTTTAAAAAAACAAAGTTAGCTATTAAAGAACACCAAAAAAAGCCTGAAATTTTATCGAAGCCTAAAAAAACCGACCAAACCCACTTAGTTTTAGGCGTTAGAGCGTATAATATTTTTGACGAGAGAAGAACCACTCTTCGGGTCTTAGCTGATATTTTAGGCGGAGGGATGAGTTCACGGCTTTTCCAAAAAATAAGAGGAGAGATGGGAGCAGCTTATTACATTGACGCCAGTTCAGAGTTATTTACCGACCACGGTTTTCTAGCAATTTCAGCAGGGATAGATCATAAAAAAATAGAGGCTGTGGTTACCTCTATTATTGAAGAATTGGAGCGAATCAAAAAAGAAAAAGTTAGTGATAAGGAATTAAATAGGGTCAAAGATCATCTAATCGGTGGGCTAATTTTAAATATTGAAACCTCAGATGAATTAGCTAGTTTTTACGGCGGACAAGAGATTATTACTAAAAAAATCTTAACTCCGGAAGAAATTTTTAAGGAAATAAATCAAGTTGATCAAAAAGATATAATAACAATAGCTAACGATATTTTTATAAACGAGAAATTGAATTTAGCCGTCATTGGCCCTGATGATTTCTCCTTAAGGTTACAGCCACTTTTGAATTTTAGAACTTAGTCAGATTTAATTTGCCAAAAAAACAGATCCAAGTTATAGTGAGAAAAATGGAAAGATTAAATTTGGACATTTCTTGGCGAAGTATTTGGCGGATTTTATTGGCGATAGCTTTAGTAGGAATTATACTCTTGGCTTACAAAGCAATTTTAAGCATTGCTTTGGCTTTAGTTATCTCAATTGCTCTTGACCCTCTGGTAACTTTTTTAGAAAAGCGCCGCTTTCATCGAATTTTAGGAACCCTAATCGTTTATATTTGTGCCTTGATAATTTTAGGTCTTGCCATTTACAGCATTGTGCCGGTGGCTTTAGTGGAATTAAGCAGTCTCTTAGCTAGTTTAGGGGATTTAACAACAAAGATTTCTGGCAATGGCATCTCTGATTTATTAACCAAACTCAATACCGGCTTAGAAAATTATTTAGAAATATTTTTGAAAGGAGGAAGCTCGCTTTTTGAAGTAGCAGCTTCAATTTTTGGAGACGTTGTTTCAGGAGTAATTTCATTGGTGGCGATAGCGATAATTTCATTTTATTTAACTGTCAGCAAAGATGGCTGGGAAAGATTTATTCGAGTATTGGCGCCGGATTATTATGAAGCTCATCTTTTGCACATCTTTAGGCGGTCAAGAGCCCGGATTGGACGTTGGTTTGGGGCCCAGATAATTTTGAGTATAGGAATAGGAACAGTAATTTTTATAGGACTTTGGTTATTTGGAGTAAAATATAGTTTATTTCTTGCTTTAATAGCAGCAGTTTTTGAAATTGTACCGATTGTTGGTCCAATTTTTGCTGGGATCCTAGCTGTTATTATCGCTTCAACCGACTCTTTAATTTTAGCTATCTATATCGCCTTGTTTTATCTGGTTGTTCAACAACTAGAAAGTCATATTTTTGTACCTTTGGTAATGCGCCGGATGCTAGAGCTCCACCCGGTTTTAGTTTTAAGCGCTTTAATGATTGGTTCGCAAGTAGCTGGTTTTTTGGGTTTAATTTTAGCTGTGCCCATAGCGGTAGTTGTTCAGGAGTTCTTTGCTGATTTTGCTCGGCGAAAACCGTCCGAAAACCGTCTCGACTTAAAATAACCGATGCCTAAAAAATTTTATCTAACAACCGCTCTCCCTTATGTTAATGCGCCGCCGCATTTGGGATTTGCGTTGGAATTGATCCAAGCTGACACAATTGCTCGCTATCGGCGTCTTAAAGGCGACAAGGTTTTCTTTTTAAGTGGCACTGACGAAAATAGTTTAAAAAATGTCCGAGCCGCCGAAAGAGAGGGAATTGAAACTAAAGAATTAGTTGATAGGAATGCTCGAAGTTTTTATGAGCTGAAAGATGTTCTCAATCTTTCTTTTGACGATTTTATCCGAACAACTGAGGAACGCCATATAAAAGGAGCTCAAAAATTATGGCTGGCCTGCCAAAAAGACATTTATAAGAAAAAATACGCCGGGCTTTATTGTGTGGAATGTGAGACTTTCTATTTAAATAAAGAGTTAGAAGATGGACTTTGCCCGGAACATAAAATTCGCCCTGAACACATTGAAGAAGAAAATTATTTTTTTAGGCTATCTAAATACCAAAAAGAACTCGAGGAATTAATAAAATCTGACAGGTTAAAAGTTATGCCCGAGAGTAGAAAGAACGAAGTTCTAAGTTTTATCTCGCAAGGCTTGGAGGATTTTAGTATTTCCCGTTCAAAGGAAAGGGCCCATGGCTGGGGAATTCCGGTTCCCGGTGACAACTCTCAAATTATGTATGTTTGGTTTGACGCTCTTTCTAATTATATTAACGCCTTGGGTTATGCGGAAAATAAAGAATTATTTAATGAATTTTGGCAGGCTAATGAAGATATTTTCCATGTGATTGGGAAAGGGATAATAAAGTTTCACGCCATTTATTGGCCAGCAATGTTAATGTCAGCTGGTTTGAATCTTCCTAAAACTATTTTTGTTCACGGGTATTTGGGTATTGAAGGAGTAAAAATTTCTAAATCCCTCGGCAGCCCGCTTTCTCCTTTTGAAGTGGTTAAAAAATACGGCGCTGATCCGGTGCGTTATTTTCTACTTAGAGAAATTCCAGCTACGGCTGATGGCGATTTTAGTTACCAGAAACTGGAAGAACGCTACAATGCCGACTTAGCTAACGGTCTTGGCAATCTTATTAGTCGGACAGCAGTGATGATTAAAAAATATTTTAACGGAGAACTGGATTTAAATAATGGCAATCAAGAAGAAATTAACAAAATTTTATCAGCGGTTTGCTCGCCAGAGATTTTAGAAAAGGATAATTATAACTTTCATATAACTTTAGCTAAATTGTGGGAAGTGATTAGCGCTTTAGATAATTATATTCAAACCCATAAGCCATTTAACTTAGTTGAAAAAGACAAGGCAAAAGCAGAGCTAATACTTTGTAATGCTGTTACCTCTATACTTTATCTGGCTGAGTGGTTGATGCCTTTTTTGCCAGAGACAGCCCCAAAGATTTTTGATCGCTTTGGAATTTTAGCCCCTAAATTATTTAATCAAGAAAATTGGGCGAGTAAAAAGATCACTATCAAAGACACCTCACCGCTTTTCCCGCGATTGAATGCTAAAATTTAGTAGCGAGAAATCTAAAAGGCACTATTTCAGTTTAGTGCCTTTTTCTTTTTTTCGCTCTCGCCACCAATTTAAGAATTTAACTATTAATCTTCTCCATCTTTCTGGGATATTTTCTCGGAGGCTTTCCAGAGAGGCGACGGCATTGATACTTACAAAGCCGCCCGGGTCGGTAGTGTCTTGAGCTAATTGTTTTAATCTTTCGATTCGAGAGAGATAGTCTTTTATTTTTTCTTCTGGCTTGATAGAACCTAATTCTACTGCCTCTCTTCTTAATTTGATGATTTCGCTATTCGTAATCTCATCTCCTTTTAAATTGTTAAAGTTCTTTAAGAACCAGAGGCAGGATCATCGCGCAGTGTGATAGTTACCAGAACGTTATCGTTTCTCCTACCTCTGGCTTTTTTGGGGTAAAAAGATGTCAAAAAAAGCTTATCAAATTTATTTAAGAAATGTCAAATTTTTGCTAGACTATTTCTAATGAAGCCAGAATTTGTCGATGTTCATACTCATACCCAATTCACCGCTTTTAAAGATGATCGAGGGGAAGTAATTAAGAGAGCGCTAGACAATAATGTTTGGTTAATTAATGTCGGCAGTCAAAAAGATACTTCTAAAAAAGCTGTTGAAATTACCAAGCAGTATTCTGAAGGGGTTTATGCAACCGTGGGATTGCATCCTATACATATATATAAGGGGGAACTATATAATGACCCCCAGGAAATTGAAACGGTGAAGGAATTGATTAGCCAAGAAGAAGAATTTGATTATGACTACTATAGAAATTTAGCTCTTAATTCCAAAGTAGTGGCCATTGGAGAGTGTGGGTTAGATTTTTATCGAATCACGAATAACGAATCACGAATCAAGAATCTCCAAGAAGAGATTTTTATAAAACATATTAAATTGGCTAAGGAACTTAAAAAACCTTTAATGATCCATTGTCGTCCTTCTCAAGGCAGTAGTAACGCCTATGATGACCTTTATCAAATTCTTAAGATTAAAACTTCCGATATCTCATCTACAATTATTCATTTTTTCGCTGGTTCTTTAGAACTGGCTAAAAAATTTTTAGATTTGGGTTGCTATTTTACTTTTGGCGGTGTTATTACTTTTGGTGATAATTACGATGAAGTCGTAAAATGTCTTCCTTTGGAGCGAGTTTTAATAGAAACCGACGCTCCCTATGTGGCGCCTGTGCCGTTTCGTGGCAAAAGAAACGAGCCTTTATACGTAAAATATGTCGCCCAAAAACTTGCTCAAATTAAAAACTTGGATTTAAATAAAGTAGCAGAGATTACTACTAAAAATGCTTTGGAGATTTTCAAACTATGAAAGGATACAATCTTCATAAAATTGAGAAAAAGTGGCAACGGATTTGGCAGAACCAGAATTTTGCTATTTGGCGAGCCAAAGATTTTAGCAAAAAACCAAAAAAATATGTTTTGGATATGTTTCCTTATCCTTCGGGCGAGGGACTTCATGTTGGTCATGTTGAGGGTTATACTGCTTCGGATATCTACAGCCGATATTTAAGAATGAAGGGCTTTAATGTTTTGCACCCAATGGGCTGGGATGCTTTTGGTTTGCCAGCAGAAAACTACGCTATTAAAACAAAAGTCCACCCAAACGAAAGCACGCACAAAAACATAGCTTACTTTAAAAAACAAATTAAGTCTTTGG
>CAYISL010000012.1:0-10321 GCA_964366075.1 uncultured Candidatus Saccharibacteria bacterium | reverse complement strand
GGCCGCTCGGAATGTTTTAATCTCGACCTATGATAAGGCAAAGTTTTTATCAATTAACCCCTATCTGCTTTTAGTTGAGAAATTAGCTAACCAATCGGATATAAAAGAGGCTTTGACTCGGTTGGACATTCCTTTAGAAGAGTTCTGCTCAATGGTTGAACAGAAAATCGGAGAATCTGAAAAACAAAAACTGGCTAAGACAGAGGTCTACAAACTTATTGAAGAAGTAACGAAAAAGGCTTTCCTCAGGGCCTTAGAAACAGGAGGGCGTTTTATCGGAATAAAATATTTATTTAATGCCTTGTTTTACATAGAATCCGAAGAGATTAAAAAGTTATTTTCTATCTTTAATCTTGAAGCCGGCGATTTAGAAAGCGCTTTAATTTTTTCCAAATATAAAGGTGGTTTTACCCGGCTTCGTGAACTACCAGCTACTTTGGGCGGATTTTTTGCCAAGCGTCCTCGAAGGGTCGCTCATCGGATAATGAACCGAGCCTGGACTGCCCGACCAACCCCAGTTTTAGATAGTTTTAGCACTGATTTCACCGACTTGGCGCGTTTGGAAAAAGTTGGTTTTCTTATTGGCCACCAACAAGAATTCGATCATCTTTTAGACATTCTTTCGCGTCCAACTAAACAAAATGTCTTATTAGTAGGTGAACCAGGCACAGGCAAAGAAACTTTAGTAGCCCATTTGGCCTTTTTAATCACTAAAGACGAGGTGCCTCCTAATTTATTCGATAAACGCTTAGTTGTTCTTTCAATTGGCAATTTAGTAGCCGGCATTGCTGCTACTGGCGAACTTCAGAGTCGAGTAAATAAAATCATTGAAGAGATAACTGTTGCTAATAACATCATTCTTTATATTCCTGATATTCATAATTTGGTTAAAACTTCGGGGGAGAAATTCTTAAGCGCAGCTGATGTCTTAATCCCTGCTATCACCCAAGGACTGTGCCCAGTTATCGGGGCCACTTACCCCAAAGAATTCAGAAATTTAATTGAGAGCCAAACCGAGTTCGTTGACGCCTTTGAAGTTATTAGGGTTCAGGAGATAAGCGGCGAAGAAGCAGTTAGGTTAATGGTTTATGACAGTTTGATTTTAGAAAAAGAATATAAAGTTATTATCAGCTTTGGGGCGATTAAACAAGCAGTAAAAATAGCCCACCGCTATTTTCATCAGAAACCCCTGCCATCCAGCGCCCAAGATTTTCTAAGAGAAGCATTGGCTGATATCAAAGGTAAGAATGAGAAAGTTCTAACACCAGAAGCAGTAACTTTAATTGCCGAACGAAAATTAAAGATTCCCTTACGGCAGGCGGCTGGCGCTGAAGCTAAACAGCTTTTGAATTTAGAAGAAATTATCCACCGGAAGCTTATTAATCAAGAAGAAGCGGTTAAAACAGTCTCCCGGGCTCTTCGGGAATATCGGAGCGGTTTAAGCCGTCAGGGTGGACCGATTGCTTCCTTCCTTTTTATTGGCCCGACTGGGGTAGGAAAAACTGAGCTTTCCAAGATTTTAACCGAAGCCCAATTTGGCTCTAAAGAAATGATGATCCGTTTTGATATGTCAGAGTATCAAGATAAACAGAACATTTTTCGTTTTATTGGTTCGCCTGATGGCCGGATTCCAGGGCAGTTAACGGAATCAGTTAAAGTTAAGCCTTACAGCCTTATTCTTCTTGATGAGTTTGAAAAAGCCCATCCTGATATTTTTAATCTCTTTTTACAGCTTTTCGATGAAGGAAGACTGACGGATAATTTAGGAGAAACTATTGATTTTACCAATACGATAATTATTGCCACCTCCAACGCCCATTCGGAATTTATTAAATCAGAAATCGAGAAAGGCCGTTTTATTGAAGATATCGGTATAGAACTAAAAAAGAAGCTAACTGATTATTTCCGACCAGAATTACTTAACCGATTTAATGATATTATAGTTTTTAGAAATTTATCACCTGAGCACATATTGGCAATTGCCAAATTACAACTGAAAGACCTATCGCAAACTTTAGAAGAAACACAGGGGATTTCTTTAGAGTTCGGCGACTCAGCCATCTCAAGGATTGCTGAATTAGGCTATGACCCGGTATTTGGCGCTCGGCCGCTAAGGCAGGCAATTTCTGAAAACCTTCGAGGCATTTTAGCTGATAAAATTTTAAAACAAGAAATAGGTCGAGGGGATAAAATAAAAATAAAATTTGAGAATAATAAATTTGAGTTTTTAAAAATATAAATGTTTAAATTCTCCGTCAATAAAGTTATAAAAACTCTTGTTCTTTTTGACTTGGTTGTTCTTTCGGGTTGGGGGCTTCTGAGCCCAATTTTTGCCATTTTCATCACCAAGCAGATTATCGGCGGGACTTTGGTAGTAGTGGGTTTGGCAATAGCTATTTACTGGTTAGTAAAGTCAGTTGTCCAATTGCCGATTGCTCGCTATCTAGATAAAACCCCTTCGGAAAATGACGACTTTTATTCTTTAGTAATGGGCACTTGTTTGATCACCGTTGTTCCTTTCGGTTATATCTTTGCTACTCTTCCTTGGCAGATTTATCTTTTAGAGGTTATCCTGGCTATCGGCGATGCTATGGCTATTCCAGCTTGGTATGCTATTTTTACTCGCCATGTCAATAAATTTCAGATTGGCAGCGAGTGGACTTTGAATAGTATTGCCGTTGGTTTGGGAACAGCTGTAGCGGCGGCTTTGGGCGGGTGGATAGCTGATCGTTTTGGCTTTCCGGCGGTTTTTGTTTTAGTAAGTATTTTTTCAGCAGCAGGCGCTTTATTGCTTATTACTCTAACCAAACACCTTCTTAGAGAAAAACCGGAAAAGTTAGAAAAAGTTTTTCCAGAGGAGCAACTCAAACGACGTAGATAGAAAATAATCCATAAATCTAAGGACTTGCGAGGTCCTTAGATTTATGGATTGGGACTGTAATAAGATTAAGTATGATTAATCAGGAAATAGCAAAGATATTTTATGAGATAGCAAGTTATCTGGAGATGCAAGAAGTGGCTTTTAAGCCTCAGGCTTACGAAAAGGCGGCTTTAAGTTTAGAAGCCCTCTCGGAGGATGTTAAGGAAATTTATAAAAAAGATGGGCTAAAAGGATTAAAAAAGATACCTGGCATTGGCGAGAGTATTGCAGAAAAAATTGTGGAATTTTTAAAAACCGGAAAAATCAGAGAATATCAGGCGCTTAAAAAAAAGATGCCCGTAGACATTGAAGAACTGACAGCAGTGGAAGGTGTTGGCCCTAAAATGGTGAGAGATTTATATAAATATTTAAAAATAAAAAATCTCAAAGAGTTAGAAAAAGCTGCTAAACAGGGGAAAATCAGAGATTTGCCTCATTTTGGTTTGAAAACCGAACAAAACATTTTAAAGGGCATTGAATTTTTAAAGCGGGATAAGGGAAGGTTTTTGCTGGGCGAAATTTTGCCGATAGTCAAAAAAATTGAAGAAAATTTAAAAAAATTGAAAGAAGTAGAAAAAATTGACGTAGCCGGCTCGGTAAGAAGAAAAAAAGAAACGATTGGCGACGTTGATTTTTTAGTGATTTCAGAAAGACCGGGGAAGGTGATGGATTTTTTTGTCTCAATGCCGGGAGTTATAAAAATTTGGAGCAAAGGAGCAACTAAATCTTCGGTTAGAATGAAGGAGGGCTTCGATGTTGATTTACGGGTAATTCCAATAAAAAGCTACGGCGCTGCTCTTCAGTATTTTACTGGTTCAAAGGAGCATAATATCGCTTTAAGAAAAATTGCCATTGATAAGGGGTTGAAGCTGAATGAATACGGTTTATTTAAGGGAAGTAAAATGATAGTCGCTGAAACCGAAGAAGAGATTTATAAAGCTCTTGGTCTTTCTTATATCGAGCCTGAGATGAGGGAAAACCAAGGAGAAATTGAAGCTGCTCTTCGGCAAGCTCAGGGCAAGCCCGATAGTTTGCCAAAAATTATTGGCTATCAAGATATTCGGGGAGATTTGCATATTCAAACGAGTTGGAACGGCGGTCATCACTCTATAGAAGAGATGGCTGAAGAAGCAAAGAAAATGGGCTATGAATATCTGGGTATTTCCGAACATACGAAATTTTTGCGGATCGAACATGGATTGGACGAAAAACAGTTATTGCTCCAGCGAAAGTACATCGAGAAGCTAAATAAAAAAATAAGAGGGATAAAGATTTTACAAGGCTGTGAAGCGAATATTTTGTCTGATGGATCAATTGATATTGATGATAAGGTTTTAGCTCAACTCGATTATGTGATTGCTGGCGTTCATTCCCAAATGAAGCTTCCTAAAGAAAAAATGACCGAGAGGATAATTAGGGCAATGAAAAACCCAAATGTTGATATCATTTCCCATCCAACAGGTAGATTGATTCAAAGAAGGGACGAGTATCAGATAGATTTCGAAAAAATTTTAAAAGTCGCTAAGAAGACCGGGACAATTCTTGAGATAAATTCTTTTCCAGAAAGGTTGGATTTAAATGATCAAAATATCCGCCGGGCGAAAGAAGCGGGAGTAAAAATGGTTATCAATACCGATGCCCATCAAAAAGAGCAATTAAGATACATTGAGTTAGGGATTGCTCAGGCTCGCCGCGGCTGGGCTGGGGGAAAAGATATTATCAATAGTTGGCCGCTGGAGAAGATGTTAAAAGCATTCAAAGGATAAAACTATTAATGAAGCGGGCATTCTCTGCTGGAGGGGTAATATTTTATAAAAAACAAAACCAACATTACTATCTCCTATTATTGAATAAACATAAAAAAGATAAAGAACACTGGGACTTTCCTAAAGGGCTAATTGAGAAAGGAGAAAAAGCCGAAGAGGCGGCTCGTCAAGAAATTCAGGAAGAGACTGGCTTAACTAATTTTGATTTTATCCCCGGTTTTAGAAAAGATATTCAATATTTTTTTAAAGATAATAAAGATTTAGTTTTTAAACAAGTCAGCTATTTTTTAGTTCGGGCCAATACCGATCAAGTTAAAATTTCCTGGGAACATAAAGGTTACCTATGGCTTCCTTTCAATGAAGCTAAAAAGCGATTAACTCACAAAAATAGTCAGGAAATTTTAGAAGCGGCTGAAAAATTTTTAAATGAAAAATTCAATTAAGTTAAAATTTAACCTTGTCTAATATTTTGACGATCGTCAAAATATTAGACAAACTGTGGATAACTATAATCATTAATAAATGGTTGTTAAATAAATCGCTAAACAATGAATTTCAAAGAAAAAGTTTATCAACTAACCAAACAAATTCCCCGTGGTCGGGTTTTAACTTATAAAGAAACGGCTAAATTAGCTGGCCGGCCAAAAGCTTGGCGGGCAGTAGGGAATATTTTAAATAAATCCGCCAGCTGGCGGACAGGCATTCCTTGCCACCGGGTAATCCGCTCTGATGGTAAAATCGGCGGCTATCGAGGAGGAACTAATAAGAAGATAAAACTTTTAATTTCCGAAGGAGTTAAAATTAAAGGGGAAAGAATATTCAAAATGCGCCCTAAGTCTTGACATAATGGAAATTATATGCTATGTTTTAGTTAGTATATTAATAATCTTTTAAAACATAAACACAAAAGCCTAACGAAAGGAGCAGGCGAGATGCAGAAAAAACTAGTAATCGTTTTTGGGAATCAGGATGAGCCTTCTACCAAAGCTTTCACATCTGTTTTCCTTATTGATAAAACACAAGTAGAATTTTTTGATTTTCTTTCTTCACAAAAACAGAAATGCGGTCTATCTATTGCAGAGATGTTTAAGATTTTTAATGTTTCACTGAGCGTTGCAATATGCTATTTCCCAAAACACATCACCCCAGCTGAAGATTGGGATAATGCGCCACTGAAGTGGCAAAGATTACCCGATGATCAAGAGGGATTACAAAAACTAGCGGACCTTCTTAAAATCTCTGTAATTTCTTTTTACTATTCCGACGCAGAAGGAGCATGTAGTTTCAGCAAAGGATTACAAGTAGACCCACGGTAATCACGTCTTGAAGAAAAGAAACCAAAAACCATCCCTTAAGGGATGGTTTTTTCAATTTAATTTATTTTCTAAATTTGAGACTCGAATTTCTAAAATTTCTAAACCCTTGCTTCTTCCACTATTTTCTTAAAAACTTCTGGCTCGTTTTGAGCGAGATCGGCTAAGATTTTTCTGTCTAAAAGAATGTTTTTTTGTTTCAATAAATTGATAAACTTGCTGTAGGTGAGGCCATTTTCGCGGCAGGCGGCGTTGATTTTTACCTGCCAAAGCCGGCGATAATCTCTCTTCTTTTCTTTTCTACCGCGAAAAGCGTGGGACCAGGCGTGAAGCAGGGCTTCTTTAGCCGCCCGTTCTTTTGATTTTCTTCCCCATTTAAAACCCTTGGTGTAGCGGAGAATTTTTTCTCTTTTTTTAAGAGCGGTTGTTCCTCGTTTTACCCTCGTCATAAGTTATAGATATTTAATAATTTTTTTAATGTCTGATTTTGAAACAGGCAGAGAACCGCGGCGTTGCCTTCGTTGTTTACCAGATTCCTTAGCTTTAAAATGACACTGCCTGGGTCGCCGGCGAATTAATTTGCCTCTTTTAGTAATCCTTATTCTTTTAGCAACTGCTTTTTTAGTTTTCATGCTTTGGTAATTTGCGTGGTCAAGCCTCGGCCAGACATTTTAGGCGGCTGGGTAATCTTGGTAGGTATAGTTATTAAAGTTTTAAAATCTTCAAGTTTTTTAAAGGCTAACTGTCTATTGGCTTTTTCGCGGCCTCTTAAAAATACTTGAATTTCTACTTGATGGCCTTCACTAAGGAATTCCTCAGCTTTTTTGGCCTTATATTTTAAATCATTAAGAGCAGCTCGAATACTTAAGCGGATATGTTTTAACCCCGGACTTTTTTGACTGAGGAGTTGTTTTTTTAGCTCCTTCATTCGTTCATAACGGAATTTATCAAAGCTGATTATTCTAGCTACCGGCGGTTTAGCTTTGCTGGATATTTCAACTAAATCAAGGTTTTGGTCTTGGGCTAACTCCAAAGCTTTGTTGAGTGGCATTACTCCTAAATTAGCACCATCCGAAGCGATAACTCGAACCTCCTCGGCTCTTATTTGGTTGTTGATTTTTACTCCTAAATCTATTTTTTTTCTCACAAGTTCAGAAAATTTTATTCCTATTTATTTAACTCAATATCTATTTTCTTCTCCCTAGATTTCATGTATGAATCTACTCTGATAATCATGCCCTCAATACCACCTTTTATATCTTTAAGCTTTTCTTGTACAACCTCGATTTCCCCAAGAGAAAATTTATCATCTTTTGCTAATGTTACTAATTTGCCTAAACTTTCCGCCTCGATCGTTAGTCGGTCGGGGAAATGATCAAGTTCTTGTTCTTCAAATAATTTTATATTCTCTTCCAAAATTTGTAGTGTTTTCTCGGGCGATTCGTCCTTTTTCGTATTTTTTGGTAATTCTTCCATCTTTTTATTGGAATTATTTAATTTACTCTTAGTATTTCTCGACCTTTTAGCGGAAAAACATTATTTGATCGTTGAGTTGATAATTAATAATTTTTAGACCAAATGTTTGTTTCTAAAAGCTATGCCTGAACCAGATTTAAGATATTTTTCAAAATCATAAGCTTTTTGCTTGTCAGAAAAGCCACAATGCCAAATAAGAGTGAATAAGCCTTTACTAGATGTGTATTTGGCTGAGCCGTTGTTATGTTCGGCTAGCCTTCTTCTTAGATTAGTAGTCACACCCGTATAAAAACTTTTATCATTTTCGCTTTTGGCAACATATACGTAATACATAAAAAGTTAAGTGTAGTCCTCCTTGCCTACTCCGCCGAAGTAGTTTCGGCTACGAAGGCTGGACGCGTAAGGCTACGGAGGACACTCTTTCGCTTTTTCTTTTTATTGAGTGCTGCGCACTCTGAAGCTTCCATTTAGCTGTAGCCCTCCTTCGTGTAAAACTACAGAGGGCACTACTTCGCTTCTAGGATAGTTTTTAAAACTTATATCAGCGTGCCTTAGTGTTAAAGGTGCTTGCACTACGAAGCCTTGCCCGTCCTCCGCAGTAGCTGACGCTACAGCTACGGAGGATGGAGCGAAGTAGTGGAAACGGTGGGAGTTGAACCCACATCTGGCAGAGAATTTATAAACTTTCTACAAACTTAGCCTAATTTAGAATCCGCCGGCTGGCGGAAGAATTAAGAAGTAAGAATTAGGCAAAATCTCCTTAACTCTTTGTCGAATTTATTCATTTAATCTTTTCGACAGAGAGATTAAATATAGCTCAAATTTATGACACTCTTCTTACCAATTTGAGCAATTGATAAGGAGCGCTGCTTTAAGCAAAAGCCAAAGCAGGAGTTAAACTGTTTTTGGCAGTTTTATTTGATTCGGTGATTTACCCTGTTAAATCCCGCTATGCGGGAATTCCGCTGAAAGCGGAATTATTTAACAGGGTGAACGAGGTTACGAATCTTCCTCGGTTTGCGGGTTTATATAATCTTTGTCATCGATGCCCGTCATTCCCAAAATCCTTCCCGAAGTTTCCTTTTTATCTCTTTTTCCTTTATTTTTTCTCTTTTTTCGAATTTCTTTAAAGATCTAGCCACGCCAATCTCTATTTTAATCCGGACGCCTTTAGAATACGCTTTTAAGGGAATAATTGTCAAGCCACTAGTAGATTTACCAAGTAATTCCTTAATTTCTGACTTATTAAGAAGAATTTTTTTTGTTCGATTAGGACTAAAATCCGAAGGCGTATTCTGAGGCTGAAAAGGAGAAATATTAGCTCCGATTAGCAAAGCATTGCTTTGACGAATAACAACTCGGCTGCCATTTAGATTAAGCAGGCCATTTTTTATTGATTTAGCCTCAAAGCCGCTTAAAACAACACCAGCTTCAAATTTTTCCAGAATTTTATAATTTCGAGCATCTCGATTTTGAGCAAAAACCTTCATTGCTCTTCAATTTTATCAAGTTATTAGCTAAACTTACAATTATGGTTATGGTTCGCCAAATGATTCTTAAATATCTAAAGGAAGCCCTTAAAGATATTCAGGGAGGAGGCTATTTTGGTAAATTTAAAGAACCGGAAATAATTCTTGGAATTCCTTCAAATCCTGCTTTTGGAGATTATGCTAGCCCTTTAGCTATTAATATCGCTAAGGAAATAAAAGAGAATCCAATAAAAACAGCTGAGGCATTAGAGAGAGAGATAACTAAAAATGCGCCTTCAGGGTTCTTTTCAAAAATTGAGATTGCCTCTCCGGGATTTATTAATTTTTTTCTCAGCGAGGCAACGGTTAAGAAAATATTCAAAAAACTTTCTAAAGAAGGGATAAAAAAGAAAAAGAAAAAAAATACAACAGTCGTTATTGATTATTCCTCGCCTAATATTGCTAAGCCAATGGGGGTGGCCCATCTCCGGTCTACTATTATTGGAGCCGCTCTTTATAACATTTTTAATTTTTTAGGTTATAAAACTATTGGCGACAATCATTTGGGCGATTGGGGCACTCAATTTGGCAAGCTTATTGTCGCTTGGAAGAAAGCCTCAAAGAAACCTAAAAAAATTTCTATCAAATATCTTTTTGATTTGTATACAAAATTTCATCAAGAGACCAAACAGGCTTTTGGTTTAGATGAGCAGGCCAAAAAAGAAACCCAGAAGCTTCAATTAGGGGATAGAGAAAACAGAAAATTGTGGAAACTATTTCGCGAAATAAGCCTTCAAGACTTTAACAAAATTTATAAACGACTAAAGATAAAATTTGATTACTATTTGGGAGAAAGTTTTTACAATAGATACTTGCCTGATGTTGTTAAAGAAGCTCTTTCTTGCGGTATCGCCTATAAGAGTGAAGGCGCTGTTGTCGTTAATCTTGATAAATTTAACCTACCTCTTTTTTTAATTCAAAAATCGGATAGCTCTTATCTTTACACCACTACGGAATTAGCTACTTTAAAGTACCGAATCTCTCGCTTTCGTCCACAGAAAATTCTTTACGTAGTGGGTAACGAACAGAGCCTTCATTTCCAACAGATATTTAAAACGGCTCAGCTGCTTGGTTATAACAGAAATCTTGAACTTTATCATATTAAATTTGGTTTGATCCAAGGAAAAGATAGAAAAAAATTCTCTAGCCGAGGAGGGAAAACTGTTTTTTTAGAATCAGTGATTGACGAAGCAGTAGAGAAAGCTTTGGCAATTGTCAAAAAGAAAAACCCTAAACTTTCACTAAGAGAAAAAAAGAGAATTGCTGAAATAGTAGGGATCGGAGCTTTAAAATACAATGATCTTTCCCAAAACCGAT
>CAYISL010000011.1:0-10451 GCA_964366075.1 uncultured Candidatus Saccharibacteria bacterium | reverse complement strand
GCCGGGAATAAATATCATAAGCCCGTTCGCCGGAATGGGTTTTTTCAATAACAGTGGGAATTAAATATTGTCCGTATTCTTCAGCCATTTTAGGTTTAGTTTTTTTATTTCCCTTTATCGAACCTTTTTCAATTTAAGCACACTTAAAGTAACGGTGCAATAATCAAAGCAATAATTGACATTAATTTAATTAAAATATTTAAGGAAGGCCCAGCAGTATCTTTCAAGGGGTCGCCAACGGTATCGCCAATTACTGCTGCTTTATAGGCTTCTGAGCCTTTGCCGCCAAAATTACCTGCTTCAATATATTTTTTAGCATTATCCCAAGCCCCGCCAGAGTTAGCCATCATTACTGCTAGGGTAAAGCCGGTAATTATTGAACCAATTAAAAATCCTCCTAAAGCTTCTTTACCTAATATAAAGCCTACTGTCAATGGAGCAGCCAGAGCAATAAAACCCGGTAAAAACATTTGTTTTAGGGCAGCCTGGGTGCTAATCGCTACGCAGCGTGCATAGTCGGCCTTAACTTTACCTTCGATTAATCCCGGGATCTCTTTCCATTGCCGTCGAACTTCATTCACAATTTTAAAAGCCGCTCGCCCTACGGCTTTCATTAAAATTGAAGAAAAAATAAAAGGTAAGAGTCCGCCAATAAAAAGTCCGACTACTACTTTAGAGTCCAGAAGGTTAATAATCGGGAGTTTCACTATTTGGGCATAACTTACTGCTAAAACTAAAGCGGTTAAAGCTGCTGAGCCGATAGCTAGTCCTTTTCCAACAGCGGCGGTGGTATTGCCAATCGAGTCAAGTTCTTCAGTCCGTTTTCTTACTTCAGTTCCCAAACCAGCCATTTGGGCGATGCCGGCTGCGTTATCGGCTACTGGGCCATAGGTATCGGTGGCTAAGGTAATTCCTAAAGTCGAAAGCATTCCTACAGCAGCGATAGCTATACCGTAAAGACCGGCAAATTCATAGGAGAGTAAAACTGCTGCTGAAACTACCAAGACCGGAACGATTGTACTTTCCATTCCTAAGGCTAGACCTGAGATGATATTAGTGCCTGTGCCTGTCTGGGAGGCTTTGGAGATAGAACGCGTTGGCTTATAATTGACCGAAGTATAAAATTCGGTAATTAAGCCGATAATCACGCCGGCGACCAAGCCAGTAACTATTGCATAAAATATTTCTATCCCACAAGCTAAGTTTTTCATTATTAAAAATCCTAAAATTACCGTTATTAAAGTAGCCGTAAAAATCCCCCGGTTTAAAATCGCTGAAAGTTTGCCTTTTTGGCTCTTGAGGATAATAAAACTTCCGATAACACTCGCTAAAATTCCAGCCGCGGCTATTAAAAGCGGAAGAGTTACCAAATTGCCAAAAAATCCTATTGTTAATGTTCCCAATACCATGGCGGCAATAATAGAATCAACATAACTTTCAAAAAGATCAGCTCCCATTCCTGCCACATCGCCAACATTATCACCAACATTATCAGCAATCACGGCCGGGTTTCTAGGATCGTCTTCAGGAATGCCTTTTTCCACTTTGCCGGCTAAGTCAGCTCCAACATCAGCGGCTTTGGTGTAAATTCCGCCAGCCACTCGAGCAAACAGCGCAATCGCCGAGGCACCAAACCCAAACCCGTAAATTATCTGAGGATTACGGAAAATAAGGTAGAGCGCACTGATACCCAAAAGTCCCAGGCTCACCACACTTAAACCCATTACACTCCCAGAAGAAAAAGCTATTTTTAATCCCTTAAGAATATTATCTTTTACTGCCCAAGCTGTTTTAACGTTGGCAGTCGTAGCGATTTTCATTCCTAAATTTCCGGTTAAAGCCGAGAAAAAAGCTCCAAAAACAAAAACTAAACTTACTCGCCAGCCAATAGGCGAAACTAACATCAGAATCACAACTATTAAGACAAATACCAATAACGCCTGATATTCTTTCCTCAAGAAGGCCGTTGCTCCTTCCCGAATATAATTAGAAATTTTTTGAGCTGATTCTGGGCCTGATTCACTGGCTTTAATTTTAGAAACAAGAAATGAGGCGAAAGCCAAGCCGCCTAAAGCTATGAGAATAGAAATAATAGTAAATCCCATAGATAAGGAAGATTTTTTTATTCTTCTTTTTTCTTGCGCCGAGTCTTCTTTGGTTTATTAGTTATTTCTTCAGTCTCAGTTTTTTCTGATTCTTTTGTTTCTGTTTTTTCTATCTGAGCCGTTTCGATCCCCTCCGGCCTAATTTCTTCTGTTTGTTGAGTTGTTGTTTTCACTACGCCTTCACCTACTGTTTTTTCTGGAGTTCTATCAGAACGGACATCTAATTTCCAGCCAGTCATTTTTGCTGCTAAGCGAACATTTTGACCGCTTTTGCCAATAGCTAAGCTTAATTGATCATCAGGCACAATAATAATAGCTTCTCGCCGGGGTTTAATCTCGACACCTTTAACTTTTGCCGGTGATAAGCTGCTAGCAATAAATTTTTCTGGGTCTTCAGACCAGTCAACAATATCAATTTTTTCTTGAAACAATTCGTTGGTTACAGCCATTACTCGAGTGCCTCGCTGTCCTACCAAAGAACCGATAGGGTCAACTCCTTCGGCTTTTGAAAAAACAGCAATTTTACTTCGACTGCCTGGTTCTCGGGCAATGGCTTTGATTTCTACTACTCCTTCGGCAATTTCCGGAACTTCTAATTCAAAAAGTTTAGAAATAAATTTTGGATGAGCCCGGGAAAGAATGATGCCGGGAATTTTACCCTCTTTTTGAATAGCTAAAACATAAAAACGCATACGGGCGCCAACGCGATAGTGTTCGCCAGGGATAGATTCATTAGCAAACATTACTCCTGTTGTTCTTCCTAAATCCACATAGATATTGCCGCGTTCGAAACGTTGGACAATGCCGCTTACTATTTCCCCTTCTTTATTTTCGAATTCTTTATAAACCGCTTCTCTCTCGGCTTCCCGGAGTTTTTGGATGATTACTTGCTTAGCAGCTTGGGCAGCAATTCTGCCAAAGTCATCATGAGTTTCCAAAGGAAATTCTAATTCCTCATCAATTTGAGCATCAGATTTAATTTTTTTAGCCTCTTCTATCCAAATGTGGCGATCAGGATTATAACGAGGTTTCTTTTCTTCGGATTCAATTTCGCTAATTTTAGTTTCTGGAGGCCAAACTATGTTTTGATCAACTACGGTTTTTACTTGCCAAAATTTAACCTCGCCAGTTTTAGGATCAAGTTTTGCCCGAACTATTTCGCTTTTCTTGCCATACTCCTTTCGATAAGCAGCAGCGATCGCCGTCTCTATTGTTTCAATGACTTTGTTAGGTTCTATGCTTTTTTCTTCAGCAATTTGATTTATTGCTTTCGTGAAATTTTTTAGGTCCATATCTTTTTACAAAGTTCGCCCCAATGGTGGGGCGTTCTTTAACTATAAATAGTAGTACTAAATAAAAGAAAAGTCAAATCTAAAATTACAAATTAAAAATAAACCCGGGTGGTTTGTTCCCCCCGGGCTTAAACAACAAATATTTTCTACTTTTTTGTTTTTTCACCTCCTTTCACTTTAGCTAAATAGTTCTCACCACCTTTTGCCAATTCCATTATCTCCCTAGCCTTCCTTATGTTCTCTACGAGGGTTTGGGCAAATAATGTTTTGGTAGGGGTACCTTGCTTGGGCGTATTCGTAGCCATATTTCGCCTCCCTTGTTAAATTGTGAAATAACTTTGGTTCCCTATTTTATAATAATAAATAATAATATAAATTTTGTCAAGCTTTAAGACTGAAGTTTCGATTCGCTACTTGTCTAAATAACCGCAATATTTTCAATATGCCTTACCTCATGGCTGTCATCAGGATAAATATCAACTGCGATCAGATCAATGCGCCAGCCAGACTGTTCAATTAATTCTGGATGAGAATTGGCATATAAAGAAGCTGACCTAATTATTTGCCTTAATTTTGCTTGGGTTAGGTTGTCTTCTGGGACTAATTGATAGTCTTCATTGTCTAACCCGGGTTTGTTTTCCGCCATTGCTTTAACCTCAATGAAAACCAAGGTTTTTTGAGGGTCTTTGGCAATAATATCAAGTTCGCCCCAGGGCTTTCTGAAATTGCGCTCAAGAATTTTATAAGACTTTTTAACAAGATATCCACAAGCGATATCCTCGCCGAGTTTGCCCAATTCTGATTTGTAAGTCATTTTAATAAAAGTTTAATTATTTTATTAAAATTTAGCAAATACTAAATTATATTATAAAAATCCACCTACCTCTAGTTCCTACCGGCACCGGCGGTTTTCCGACTCCAGCGGTCGGAAACCGCCTACGCTCTCGTGCCGACGGTCCCGCTCCGCCAGTCGGCGGAACGGGAACCAAGCCCGTCGGCACTCCGAGAGTTGCCGCACGGAATTAGAGGTAGATAGATGGGTTTAGATTTAAAATTAAAAAATTAACAAAATAGGGTAATTTAGTTTAGAAAAAAAAGTTTCACGATTTACAACGAAAAATGTAAAAATGGCAAAAATGTAGATTTTATGCGACAAACTGCTTGTTTGAGAAATCATAGTGTTTCACAGTGTTTCACACTTTTTGTCAAATAGGTAGATTTTATCTAACTAAACTGGTAAAGCGATGAAATCAACAAACAATCCGGCAATTGCCGGACTCTGCCGATTGCCGAATTATTGCCGGATTATTGCCCTTACTTGGAAATTTGTCTTTCCTCTATCAGCCGCTCTGCTCGGCATAGGAGTTTCTGCAGTTGTCGGATTAGCTTTTGGTCTTTATCCTGCTCGGAAGGCTTCTCGTAAGAGTCCAATAGAAGCCCTGCGGTATGAGTGATTTTTGTGGGTTGGTGCGCGCCATTTCGAAATTCTGATTAAATTCTTCTGAAATTCTTTAAAAAAGAAATCAAATTCTTTTGGCGATTTTTTAATCAATGAATCTACAAAGTCTGCTAAGTGGGTAAATTGTATTTCTGTTGCTACCTGTTTCGATGGTGATAGATTTAACATCCACGGCATTTCAAAGCGCAAAAAATTCTCGAACTCCCAAGCTCTATTTGGCATCATAATTTTAATAAATTATTTCTCAATTAATTCTTCGAATTTTTGGGTGGCTTGTTCTAATAATTCTTTTGCCTTTTAATTGCGATTTTGAATTATTGACGTAGATAAGTATAAATTAATGTATATCTTCTTTAATTTGAATAAGCCCTGCTTTTAATAAAATTTTTGCTGTGTTATCTATCGCGCCATAAATTATCATTATATTTCTATGAGCTATTTCAATAGTATCGATTGATTCGCCATAAAAGTGTGCGGGTGTATTTCTATAATGTTGTAAAAATCCTTTCATTTCTTTAATACGATCTTTGATATCGCGTTTTTCATAAGTAGAAAGTTTTTTCTCTTTATCTGTAGTCTCATTTAATTCTTTTAATAATTTATCTATATGTTTATCAATTTTATCTTCGTCAAAATAATAACTTCCTGCTAAATTACTATTACGTGAAGATGGTAAATCCAAATCCTTAGCTATTTGAAATAAAAATCCCTCTAATGCCTTATATGCCGGAGCAGTAAAAAATGAAAAATCGTTAAATTGTCCTCTTGATTGTCCTTGAAACAACTTTTCTAAAACTAAAGAATCCGCTAGATGGTTTATAACTTTTTCACCTAAATAATACAAGACGTTTTGATCAAAATTATTATTAATCTCATTGATGGGTTGATGATCTCGTGCCTTCCCAAATACTGATTCGTTTTCCCACCTTCTATTCTCTGGTAAATTATTTAATTTATAATATTTGCTCATATTTTTTATTAAAAATTATTTTGTAAAAACTAAATTTTTGTTCCTTCACAAATTTTACAAATGTTCATTTAATGTTAAAAACAATCTGATGTTCCCATCGGTTGTTTCCAGTCCTTTCTTGCCGTCTTCAAATACAATTAATTTCTTTTTAAATTCTGGATAGTGGACATCAATCATTTTATGGTGATTAGGGCATGTAATAACAACGTTGTTTGGAGAATTTAAATCAATATCCTTATATTTTGATTGTTCGCTGACCGGAATAATATGAGAGGCTTCTATATAAAAACCTTTCTTTGTTGGAATTCTTGAAAAATTATATCCGCAAAATTGACAATAATAACCGTACAATTTTTTAAGATCATCCATAATCTTTTTATTCCTAAAATGGACTTTCTGTTTTCTGACTGCTGGCTCTTCTTGTATTTTTTTAAGATCGGTGATAATTTTTCTTTTAAATTCATCGCTGCCTAACAACAAATGTATTTCATTGTCATAGTATTTAATTTGTGATCCTAAATTAAAAAATTCCAAAGAATGTTTTGCATTATTGGTCCAATTTTCGTAATCTCGTTTATACCCTTTTGTCAATTTTTTAGCTTCGGCTTCATTAGTAATTCTTTCGCATTCTTTTTTTATAAATTCGTCTAATTCATCTTTTTGCTCTTTTGTTAGACGGCGATATTCCAAAATTAAATTGATGGCTTTTTGAGTTTCGCCTTCATTTTTAATCTCAGAAACAAAATATTGAAACTCTTTGAAAAATAATTGTTGAATTCTACTATCTGACAATATTCTCAATAAAACAGGATAAGGAACGATGGAGTAAGCCAGCCTATCTTTTTTCATTTCAAAGTCAGACAGAAAATCATCCATAAAAAATTCTTTATTCTCATAATCTAAATATTCTAAGGCTTTCTGCGTAATTTGGATTTTCATTTTTTGTCCCTTGTCGAAACGCTTAATAAATCCAAAAATATCCAAATTTACTAAAACTTGTTTTCTCATTGAAAGGGCGCTTCCTATTCCACCCTTACGACTCATCTCCTTGTTTAGTTTCTTTAAGTTTTCGTTTGTTGCGAAGAAAAATCCTTTCTTGTCAGATAATTTTCTTATACCTAAAAGAGCCTTAGTTATGCTATTATGCGTAGTTTTCTCTGCTTGAACTAAATGCCAGCCCCTATAAGTATTTTGAGAAATTAAATTCTTGAAATATTGTTTTAGTTTTCCCATAGTAATTAAAATTTACCAGTTTTTAATCTTTTATTTGCTAACGAAACATATTTTTTATTTGAATCACAGCCTATAAAATTTCTATCTAGTTTTTTTGCGGCCAAAGCCGTAGTGCCCGTTCCCATAAAACAATCTAAAACTAAATCTCCTTTATTGCTGCTTGCTTTTATAATCCTTTCTATCATCTCAAGTGGCTTAGGCGTAAAATGGGGCAATTTTGGCGTTTTTCCGTTAATTTTATTTTTATGTCTCTCGCTAGATATGTGCCATACTTCACCACATAACTTTCCTTTGAGGTTAGGAAACCATCTTTTACCATCTTTTAAAATGCCTTTTTTTTTCGCATATAACATCCTGTCTGTAGACTCGTAAGGAACTCTTATGTTATCAGAATTAAATACATAATTATCGCCTTTTGTAAAAAATAAAATTGTTTCCTGCCCGTTGGCATATTTTTTTGTGCCATTAGAAAGACCGTCTCTTTTATCCCAAGTAATCCAATTTTTAAATTTTAATCCCTTCTTTAAAATATGAGGCAAAATAAAAGCACAATTAAAAGGAGTGTTAAAAATATAAAAACTCCCATTATTTTTCATTTTTGGAATTAAAGCGTCTATCCAAGAAAATGTGAAATTTAGAAACTCTTCATAAGAACTAAAGGTATCCCAAGTATCTTTGTTGAGAAAATACGGCGGATCTACAACAACTAAATCAACGGATTTGTCATTAACCTTTTTTAAAAATTCAAAACAATCTTGGTGATAAATTTTATTAATTTTTAACATAAATTAGAATATTGATCCTAACTTCAAATTTATAATCTTTTCATAACTTTTAGAGATTTCGTAGCCGACAAAATTTCTTTTTAGCTCTTTAGCGACTTTTAACGTTGTCCCGGAACCGGTAAAAGGGTCCAGTACTATATCTCCGACATAAGTATATAATCTAACGCACCGTCTCACTATCTCCTCTGGCATAATTGCTGAATGTTCGCCAAAAGCCAAATCATTTTTATTGGGGATAGGAATGTTCCAAACTTGCTTAGTGAATTCTACCCATTCTTTTTCTGTTAATTTACTTTTTTCCTTAATTTCTGCGGGTAAATTATTTTCGGATAATCCATCTTTGACATATACAGTTATAAACTCAGTCGTATTTTGGGCATAAAAATTTCTTGGATAAGGATAGCTGCCAAACATCAATTTTTTACTTGGATTAGTCCTATTCCAAATAAAAACGTCTAATAGAAATAATTTTGTGTTGTTTAAGACAGAATGCTCAATATCACTGTTAATATCAAAAATATGTCTGTTGTAATGAGTGTTTAAATTCTTTTTTAAAATTGGCATTAACGGGGTATTTATAACCAATTTGCCATTTGACCATAGAACCCTCTCGCATTCTTTCCAAACTTTCAACATCTCATTAATATACTTTTTGTAATTTATAATATCGCCGATTTGCCCCTTTGTTTTTTTGGCTCTTTTATTTTTCTGATAACCATCGAGAGAATAATCTTTGATATTAAAATAAGGCGGACTAGTGATTACTAAATGGATAGAATTATCCGGAATTTCGGACATATCTCTTGCGTCTTTATAAAAGATATTATTCTTAAAATCTTTTGTTTTATTTAATTTTTTGGTTGACATAAATTTAATATGTTCACTTTACTATCTTCCACTGGCCGTTTTTTAGAACCGAAATGACTTTTCCTTTTAATTCGGTTTCATCTGTAAATGGAATAATGTCATATTTTGGATTTTCCGGTTTTAAATAAACATGCGGTGGTTTATCTTCGGAAATAAAGCGTTTGATTGTTGAACTGTCACCTATCTGAGCTAAAACAATGTCGCCGGAAACAAATTCTTTTTGTTCCTTGACTAATACCACATCGCCGTCTTCAATTCCGGCATTTATCATTGAATCTCCAGAAATTTTTAATAGAAACACATTGTCTTTAAATTGAGCGACGTCCGATTCTGGCGCAATTTCCCATTCACCGGCTATTTCCACCGCTTCCAAGGGCACCCCAGCGCTTGTAATCCCTAAATAAGCAACTGAAGGTGAAACTCCAAGAACTCTAAATCCATCAGAGGAAATTTTTACGCTTCGGGCAATAGAATTATCTTTTCTAATAAAATTATTTGCTTCAAGTTTTTTTAGAAGGTCAAGAACAGATTGGTTTGAAACTACATCTAAATATTCTCTCATTTCTTTAAAATTCGGGGAATAACCGGCGTCTTTAATATATTCATAAATAAACTGAAGCAATTCTTTTTGGCGATCTGTAATAATACTCTTCATACTTTTTATTATCGTATGACTGTTTGGTCAGTGTCAATACCTTAAGCTGTGGATAACTCAAAAGCCGCAAAATGCGGCTTTTTTGAATTCTACCACGATTTTTTGGGTTTTACGAGGTTTACCCAGTTAAATAATTTTGCCTTCGGCAAAATTAACGCAAGGCGTCATTTAACCGGGTTTTTCCCTACACCAATGCATTGGTGTAGGGGTTTGACTTCGGGAGATTTTAGAGGTCCATTCTCTGTCTCCTGCTTAAAAAACATTCCAACATTCTTGAGAATGTTGGAATGTTTTTGCATAAATGCTTCAAGCTATGATTGAAGCATTTATTACTTTACTTAATAAGCCTTTGTTTTTCTTAATTCTTGTATCTATAACCATTTCTTCATTAAAGCATTCCTTCTCCGTTAAAACTTCGGAGGAGTAGGCAAGCGGCACGCCGAGCGAGCCAACAAAGACATTTCCTAACCAGTGGACGGTATAGGATTCGAACCTATAACCCCTGCGATGTAAGCGCAGTGCTCTGCCGTTGAGCTAACCGTCCAAAGTAGGTGGGCACGGAAGGAATCGAACCTTCTACCTACTGTTTATAAGACAGTCGTTCTGCCGATGAACTACGTGCCCCCTAAAGTTTACACCGCGATCGGTTTTATTTTAAATCTTTTAAGAAGGTTAGCAAATTCCTCCTGCTCTAAAGTTTCTTTTTCTATCAGCGCTTTACTAATAGCATCTAAGGCCTTTCGATAGGTGCTAATTATTTTCTTTGCTGTTTGATAAGTCCGGTCAATAAAGTTCTTTACTTCTCTGTCAATTTCTGAGGCTACCTTTTCTGAATAGCCTTTTTCTACCGCAATCTCTCGGCCCAAGAAAACTAATTCGTCCGAACGGCCAAAAGTTATCGGACCAAGTTTCTCGCTCATTCCATAGCGGGTAACCAGTCGCCGAGCCAACTCAGAACTTTCTTTTAAATCATTGGCCGCTCCGGTAGTCAGTTCATGGAAAACTATTTGTTCGGAAGCATATCCGCCTAAAAGTACCGCTAAATCAGCCAGGAATTGTGACCGAGTGCGTAACCTACTGTCTTC